>NZ_JBHYZV010000015.1:0-112067 GCF_042753905.1 Streptomyces sp. NPDC059248
CCCGCTACGACAAGACGGCAACGATCTACCGGGCAGCCCTACACCTCGCGGCCATCCACATCTGGGCCGCGAGGTGATCGCTAAGAAACGCCCTAGCCGCGCCGGTGCTGCTCCGGGTCCCACACCCGGGCGCAGGCCCGGCACTCCAGCATGCCGTCAAGCCGGGTCCCGTTGTCCACGGTCGTCACCCGGAAGCCCCCGCACGCCGGACAGTTGCGGCCGTTCCGGTTGATCCACCGGAACTTCGGACGCCACTCCTGCATCGCCCAGACCGCCCCGAGGACCACCACGACCAGGACACCCAGCAGAATCCCCCCGAGCACGGCCCATCCCTTCACGGCCGGCGCGGCATGGAGACGTGCGACGGCCTTCGGTATACATGTGTACGGCATTCGACGCGCCGCATCGTAGCGCCCGGGGTCATGCCTCCCCCCGGCTCTCGTCCGCCCCGGCCTCCGGCGGCCGCGGAGGGTGCCGTACCTCGACCTCGATCCCGTCGGCGAACCGGTACGGGCGGCTGGTCAGCACATGCGGCAGCTGACGGCGCAGCCGGGACAGCTCGGCCCGTACGGTCACCGTCCTGGTGGGGTCGCCGAAGAGGTCCCGCGCGAGCTGGGCCGCGGTCCGCCCCTCGCGGTGGGCCGCCAGCAGCCCCAGCAGCTCCGCGTGCCGGGGGCTCAGCTCCTGCACCCAGCTGCCCGCCGCACCGTGCACGGTCGCCGACGCGTACCGGGGCCGGGTCAGGTCGACGACGATCCGGGCCACCGGACCCGGCCCGCCGGGCTCGGTCACCCGCACCAGCCAGCCGCCGGGCACCGGCTCGACGTCCGCCATCCCGAGGGACGCCAGCCAGAACCGGCCCGCCGACGGGGGCCGGGGCAGCTGGATCCGGCCCGGGGGCGGCGGCATCCCGATCACGGCGGCGGGCCAGCCGTTCCCGTCGGTGATCAGCGCCCGGCCGGTCATCCGGCCGAGCAGCGGCGACGCGACCGCCCGCAGCCGTTCCAGGGCCGTCTGATGGCGCTGCCGCAGCTCCGCCTCGGCGAGCCGGGCCACCGCGGTGACCAGCGGCAGGGTCGTGGGATGCAGGGTGCTCTGCGGTCCGCTGACATTGACCACTCCGAGGAGGCGCCCGTCGCGCGGATCGGTGACCGGGGCTCCGGCGCAGGTCCAGGAGTGGTACGCGGCCACGAAGTGCTCCGCCGCGTGGACGTGCACGGGCCGCCGGGTGACCAGGACCGTACCGACCGCCGTGGTCCCGGCGAGCGGCTCGCTCCAGTCGGAGCCGATGACGAAGCCGTGCGCGTCGCCCTTGCGCAGCACCGCCGTCGTGCCCTCCCGCCACAGCAGCCGGGCATCGGCGTCGGCGACCGTGACGATGTGCTGGGCCGCGTCCGCGATGGTGACCAGCGCCTCGCGCAGAACCGGCAGCACCGCCCGCAGCGGGGACTCGCCGCGCCGCCGCTCGATCTCCTCGCGGGGCAGCAGCCCGGCCCGTACACCGCGTTCCGTATCGAGCCCGGTGTCCAGCAGCCGTCGCCACGACGCGCCGATATCGGCCCGGGGCGCGAGCGCCGGACGACGCCCTTCGAGCGCGGCGTCCCGTACCCCTCTGAGCACCCTCCCGGCCTCCGCCGGATCCATGGCGGCGAGTCTGGCCAGGTCGATCGGGGTGGTCTGCACGACGCGGGGGTCCTCCTCGGCGCGGTACGGGTCAGGTACCGCGATGCGGCGATTTGCGGCAAGCGTTGCAACCCTCTGCAACTCTCGCGAATAGGTGTTCACCTGTACGAAAGTGATCAGCGCGAGGGGTGGTGCCGTGTCGGCGCAGCACCACCCCGACCATGATCATCTTTGCGTCCCGCGCCCGCAACCGCCGGGGCCAAACCCTTTTGACCACGGTACGGCCCCGGGGGCGCGACACCCTGGGCGGGTGCGCCCGCCCGGGAGACCGCGCGCACCGCCCGGCGGCTCCAAGACGCGGCTCGGCAACGGACCGCGCGCCGGCGGCTCGAAGACTCCGGCTCAGACGACCGCCCGCGCCCGCTCCACCACCGCCCCCGTCGCCAGACCGTGCGGCAGCGTGCCGAACGCCGCGCCCCAGTCCCCGCCGAGCCGCGAGGCGCAGAACGCGTCCGACACCTCCGGCGGCGCCCAGCGCACCAGCAGCGACCCCTGGAGCACCAGCGCCATCCGCTCCACCAGCCGCCTCGCCCGGCCCTCGGCACCCGCCAGATCGGCCAGCTCCGTCAGCAGGTCCTTGATCGCCCCGTCCAGCCGGTGGTCCGCGCCCCGGGCCAGTCCCACCTCCCGCAGATAGGCGTCGAGGGCCCCCGGCTCCCGGGTCAGCGCCCGCAGCACATCGAGGGCCTGGACATTGCCCGAGCCCTCCCAGATCGAGTTGAGCGGCGCCTCCCGCAGCAGCCGGGGCAGGCCCGACTCCTCCACATAGCCGTTGCCGCCGAGACACTCCAGGGCCTCGCCGACCATCGGCGTGCACCGCTTCGTCACCCAGTACTTGGCGGCGGGCACCGCGATCCGCAGCAGCGCCCGCTCCGCTTCCGTATCGGCGTCGTACGCGGCCGCGAGACGCATCCCCAGGACCGTCGCCGCCTCCGACTCCAGCGCCAGATCCGCCAGGACGTTCCGCATCAGCGGCTTGTCGATCAGCGGCCCGCCGAAGGCGCTCCGGTACGCCGTATGGTGGATCGCCTGCGCCAGTGCCTGCCGCATCTGCGCCGCCGACCCGAGCACGCAGTCCAGCCGGGTCGCCGCGACCATCCCGATGATGGTGGCGACCCCGCGCCCCTCGTCGCCGACGCGGCGGGCCCAGGTCGTCCCGTCGAACTCGACCTCGGCCGACGCGTTCGAACGGTTGCCCAGCTTGTCCTTCAGACGCTGGATTCCGAAGGTGTTCCGCGTCCCGTCCGCCAGCACCCGCGGCACCAGGAAGCAGGTCAGCCCGTCCGGCGCCTGGGCCAGTACCAGGAACCCGTCCGACATCGGCGCCGAACAGAACCACTTGTGCCCGGTGAGCAGGTACTCGTCCCCGCCGCCCGCAAGCCGTTCGGCCCGGGTGGTGTTCGTCCGGACGTCGCTGCCGCCCTGCTTCTCCGTCATCCCCATGCCGAACAGCACGCCCGGCTTGCGCGCCGCGGGCAGCAGCGCCCCTTCGTAGCCGTGCGACGTCAGCCGGGGCTCCCACTCGGCCGCCAGGTCGGGCTCGGCCCGCAGCGCCGGTACGGCGGCGTGCGTCATCGACAGCGGACAGCCGTGACCGGCCTCCCCTTGCGTCCACACCAGGAACCCCGCGGCCCGTCTGACGTGCCCGTCCGGGCGGTCCCAGGCGTTGGTGAGCCCGGCGCCGACGGCGTGTCCGAGCAGCCGGTGCCAGGCCGGATGGAACTCCACCTCGTCGATCCGGTTGCCGTACCGGTCGTGGGTACGCAGCTTCGGCGGGTTCTCGTTCGCCAGCCGCCCCCACTCCTGCGCCTGGGCCGATCCCGCCGCCGTACCGAGCTCCGTCAGCTCGGTACGGACCGTCTCCGCCAGCTCCGGGGCGACATGCCGGGCGACCGCCTCGCCCAGCGCACGGTCGGACCCGAAGACGTCGTATCCGACCAGGGGCGGAGCCTGGTTGGTCACTGTGTGGGTGCTGGTCTCCATGCCGATACGGTAAGGAGGTGCAGGCAGCAAATGAAACACCGGAACGGCATTCGGGGCGGCTCCATCGCGCCCGGGTCCTCTACCGCAACGTCTCCAAGCGGAAGATGGCCTGGCTGCTGCTGAAAGACACCGTCAACTCGTGCATCGAGTACCGGATCCTCGGCCTCGCGGCGGAGGCGGCGTTCTTCACCCTGCTGTCGCTGCCGCCCCTGATGCTCGGGCTGCTCGGCCTTCTGGGGTACATCGACTCGTGGACCGACACCACCACCGTCGCCTCCATCGAGAAGAACATCCTCAACGCCGTGGGGACCGTGCTGTCGGAGCGGGGCGTCAACGAGATCGCCAAACCCCTGCTGGCCGACGTCACCCACGGCGGCAGGCCCGACCTGATCTCCATCGGGTTCGCGATCGCCCTCTGGTCGGGCTCCCGCGCGGTGAACGTCTTCATCGACACCATCACCGTCATGTACGGGCTCGACGGACACCGGGGCATCGTCGCCACCCGGCTGCTCGCGTTCCTGCTCTATCTCGTCGCCCTGCTCATCGGGGCGGTGGTACTGCCGCTGGCCGCCGTGGGACCCGACCGGGTGGTCGACCTCGTCCCCTGGGGCACGACGCTCGTCATGATCCTCTACTGGCCCGTCGTCATCCTGCTGAGCATCGCCTTCCTGACGACGCTCTACCACGTCTCCGTGCCCGTCCGCTCCCCGTGGATCGAGGACGTCCCGGGCGCGCTGGTGGCGATCGGGATGTGGGTGGTCGGCAGCGCGCTGCTGCGGCTCTACATCACCAGCACGGTCGAGGGCCCGACGATCTACGGATCCCTCGCCGCGCCCATCGCCGTCCTGCTGTGGATCGGGATCTCGGCCTTCGCCGTCCTCGTCGGCGCGGCCGTCAACGCGGCGATCGACCGGGTCTGGCCGTCCGTCGCGACCGCCGCCGCCCGCGCCGCCAACGACCGGCTGCGCGAGGCCCAGGCGGTGGAGGTGCTGGCCAGGGCGCAGGCCGCGCGGCTCTACGACACGTACTCCACGGACGACGAGAGCGACGACGAGGGGGACGACGAGGGCGGCGGGACCGGCGACATGCCGTCGGAGTTCCCGGAGCGCTGGTCCCGCTTCCTGCCCCCGGACGATCTGCGGGCCCGGCTGCACACCGGCCCCAAGCCGCCCCCGGGCGCGGCGAGCCCGGGGCCGAACGACCTCACGGGCGGGCCCGCCCCGGCCGCGTACCCCAAGCCACCCCAGTACCCGCCGCGCCCGCTGCATCCCCCGTACCCCGGCCGCCCCTCCGTACCCAGGAAGGACCGGACCCCCGGGGACCGGCCCGAGACACCCCGCGACGACCGGCGGTAACGTCGGAACCATGGATCCCGTGTACACCGAACGGACCTCGGTGCTCCCGGGCGCGGTCGTCTGGACCAAGGGCCCCGCGCCGGCGGCCGGGATCCGCCCGGTGCTCCCCGACGGCTGTATGGACCTGCTGTGGACGCCCGGCAGGCTGTACGTCGCCGGGCCCGACACCCGGGCATACGTCCCGGCCACCGCGGGCGCGGGCGCCCGGTTCGTGGGCGTACGGTTCGCCCCCGGCACCGCGCCCGCCCTGTTCGGCGTCCCGGCGCACGAACTGCGGGACCGGCGCGTCGAACTGGCCGACCTGTGGGGCGCCGCCGGGGCCCGCCGCCCGACCGACCGGATCGACACGGCCGCCGACCCGGTGGCCGCCCTGGAGGCCCTGGCCCTGCGGACCGCCGCCGCCCGTGACGCCGAGGGCAAGGGCCCCGACCCCCTGGCGGCCCGGATCGTCGGCCTCCTCGACGGCGGCGCCACGATCGCCGCCACGGCGGACGCGGTGGCCCTCGGCCCCCGTCGGCTCCACCGCCGCTCCCTGGAGATCTTCGGCTACGGCCCCAAGACCCTCGCCCGCGTCCTCCGCCTCCAGCGCGCCCTCGCCCTCATCGGCCGGGGCATCCCCTACGCCTCCGCCGCCGCCCGCGCGGGCTACGCCGACCAGGCGCACCTCTCCCGCGAGATGCGCCTGCTGTCGGGCCTGACGCTCCGCGCCTACTGGGCGGGCGCGGAGCCGGTGCCCGTGCCGGTGTCGGCGAACAGGGACACGCCCATGCCGTCCGGATCGAGCACGACGGCGTAACGCTGCCCCCACACGGCGTCCCACGGCTTCAGGTGCGATGCGTACCCTGCCCCGACCAGCTCGTCGTGGAGCGCGTCCACACCGGTTGCCCCGTCGCACCGGAAGGCGAGCCCGATCCGCTCCCCACCGCTCGGCCGGGTCCAGGCCGGGTCGAACGAGCGGATGACCTCCTCGGTGTCCCAGAGCACCCGCACCCCACCGGACGTGGCGGCCTCCACATGCGGGGCCCCGTCGGAGTCGGCGGGAATGTCGAGCCCGAGGCGGCGGTAGAAGGCGAGTGATGCGGCCATGTCGGAGACGACGAGGCTGATGGCGTCGAGTCGTACGTTCATGCCCCTCACGGTAGGTGCCGGGCCCGGCCGGGTCTTGAACCTTTCGGACACGGGCGGGGCGGGGGCACGGACGGGGCGCGCCCCCGCCGGCAGAGTAGGCCGGCGGGGGCGCGGTCGTGGGGGTGACCCCGGGAACGGTCAGAAGGTGAGGGTCACGGGGTCGGCCGTGCCGGGCACCCAAGTGCCGCTGTTGTAGACGTCGAGGCCGCCTTGGGCCGTGTTGGGTCCTGATGCGGCCGGCCCGATGGTTCCGGAGCAGACGGCGCGCTGACCGGAGGAGACAAAGCGGTCCGCGCAGTGCTCCAGGCCACTCCAGGTGGAGTGCGTGGAGGCCCGTACCCGGATGGCGTGGGGGGCGTTGTTCTTGACCACGACTATCGGCCGAAGCTGATTGCCGACACCGACATCGACGCACGTCTGGAACTGGATGGAGGGCGACGTCGGGTGCAAGGTCTGAGGGCCGCACTGGGCGGTTAGCGGGAAGTTGCCCCATTGGCCCGTGCTCGCGGACGCCTGTGGGGCGGCGGCGAGGGTCAGTCCGACGGCGGCCGTGACCGCTGCCAGGGCGCCGGCAGTTCTCGACTTGAGCATACGAATCGTCTCCGATCGGGGCAGGGCGGGGCCGTCCCCTTCGGGGCGGCCTGTGTGGGATGTGCCGAGCGGCCATGAGAGGCTCGCGGGCCGGTGGCCCCCTCCGAAGGTGGTGAGCCGGAGGGGGCCACCGCCGTGGTGATGGAAGTGCCTTTCCAGGCGGACGGGTCTCGGTCAGCCGTTCATGTGAGCGTCTCGAGTCCCATCGCGGTGCCAACCACCGTTGTCCCAGAGATCGAGGAGACCCCAGCCGAAGTTGTCGCCCGGCCGGAGCGCTTCCGTGGTTCCCATGCAGGTGGTGCGCTGTCCTGCGCTGAGGAAGGTGTCGGGGCAGTACACCGGTGTGCCATAGGTGGAAGTGACACTTCCCTTCAGCCGGATGGCGGAGGTGGCGTTGTTCTTGACCACGAGGACCGGCTGGACGTAACTGCCGCTGCCGATGATGAAGCAGGCCTGGAAGCTGGCGTTCGTCGTGAGCCTGTGCGTCTTCGTCGGGCTGCACGTGGTGATCCAGTTGGTATTCCACGGCTTCCACACACCGTCGATCGCGGCGGCGGACGGGGCCGTGACGAGCGTCAGCCCGAACGCGGCCACGGCGGCTGTCAGTACACCGGCGATTCTCGACTTGAGCATACGAATCGTCTCCGATCGGGGCAGGGGTGCCATACCCCTTGGGGGCGGCGTGTGTGGGATGTCGGGTGACCGTCAGAGGGTCGGGGGTGGGGCCCCCTCCGAGGTGTTGACCGGAAGGGGCGCCGCCGTGGGGATAGGGGCCTATGGAGACGAGTGCGCGGTCAGACGCCCTGGATGGGAACGTATGCCGTCCTGTCGCCGTGCCAGGCGCCGTTGCTCATGAGATCGAGATCACCCCAGCCGAGGTTGAGCCCCAATCGGATCCCTTCCGTGGTTCCCATGCAGGTGGTGCGCTGTCCGGCGCTGAGGAAGGTGTCCGGGCAGTTCACCGTTGTGCCGTAGGTGGAGTCGGCACTTCCCTTCAGCCGGATGGCGGAGGTGGTGTTGTTCTTGACCACGAGGACCGGCTGGACGTAACTGCCGCTGCCGATGATGAAGCAGGCCTGGAAGCTGGCGTTCGTCGTGATCCTGTGTGTCTTCGTAGTGCCGCACTCTGTGACCCAGCCGTTGTTCCACGGCTTCCATACACCCTCGATCGCGGATGCGGACGGGGCCGTGACGAGCGTCAGCCCGAATGCGGCCACGGCGGCTGCCAGAACACCGGCGATTCTCGACTTGAGCATGAGAGACCTTCCTGTCGGAGCAGGGCGAAGCCAGCCCCAGACGGGGCGGCTCGTGATGGGTGCGTCGCGCGACCGTCAGAGGCTATGAGCTGTCATGGCCGCGCCGGGATCAACCGGATGGCCGATCCGAACGGGTGATGTACCGACGCGCCAGGCGTGGCCGAGTTCGCACTGTGGCGGGTGGGGCGGTCAATGGGAGGACCACCCGGGGGGACCCACCCCAAGGATCGAGGCTCCACCGATGACCGAACTCCCCACCGAGCCGCCCCCGGGCGCCCGGGACTCCGCCGGGCGGCGGGGGCGGGGGCGTACCGTCGTGGGCGCGCTGTGCGCCCTCGTCGTGCTGCCCGTCTCCCTCGCCGTCGGCTCACCGGCGGCGACCGCGAACCCCGGTGAGGGGCCCGTGCCCCAGGTCACCGGGCCGGCCGTCGCGCAGGGGCCGGGGCCCGTCGAGCCGCCTCCACCGGAGGTGCCGCGCCCCGATATCACCACCGCGGGTGAGCCGGACCCCGCGCCCGTGCGGCCGGTCGCGGTGGTGACCATCGGGGACGGGTTCCTCGCCGGGGAAGGCGCCCGCTGGGCGGGCAACGCGCAGGGGCTCCGGGACAACGGCGGCATCCCGCCGGAGCTGCGCGACGCCACGGACCGGACGCGGACCCCGGGCGTCGCCCCGGAGCGGATCTACACCTCCGACTGCCGCCGCTCCGACGTCCTCACCCTCGGTACGGGCACTCTCCGGCACCACAACATCGCCTGCTCGGGCGCCGGGACCGAGGCGCTGTCCCGGGCCGTCCGCAGCCACGAGGCGCAGTTGGAGCAGTTGCGGAAGCTGGCCGCCGAGTACGACGTACGGGCCGTCGTCGTCTCGATCGGCGGCGACGACGTCCGGCTGACGGACACCATGAAGGCGTGCGCCGAGCAGTGGCGGGCCGACCGTTACTGCTCCACCGACCCCCGGATCACGGACCCCGCCGCCGAACGCGTCGCCGCCGTGGAGGAGAAGGTGGTCACCGCCGTGGCCTCGGTCCGCGAGGCCGTCCGGGGCACCGGATCGGCGCCGCGGGTCGTCGTCCAGTCGTATCCGCTGCCGCTGGCCTCCGGCGAGCCGGGCGTCACGACCGTACTCGACGAGAACGGCTGGGACCGCTGGAGCGTCGCGGGCTGCCCCTTCTACAACCGCGATCTCCGCTGGCTCGCCACCGACGTCGGCGGCGCGCTCAACACCCGGATCAGGGCGGCGGCCCGGCGCTCCGGCGCCGACTTCGTGAACGTCGCCAGGCTCCTCGAAGGCCACCAGGTCTGTGGCGCTCAGCCGCTGCGTACCGCCTTCGCCGCCGACGGGACGATCGCCGCGCCGGCCGCCGACCGGGCCGAATGGGCGCGCTACGTACCCCGGACGGCGGCCGAGCCGCCCGCCGACGAGGCCCGGGAAGTCCTCCACCCGAACTATTACGGCCAGCGCGCGCTGAAGCACTGCCTCCAGGAGGTCGTCGCCCGGCTGGCGGCGGTGCCGGGGGCCGCGCCCGTCGAGGCGGGCTGCCGGGGCGGTGCCGGGAAGGCGCCGGAGCGGATCGCCGTCACCTTCCCGCCCGCTTCCGGCTGACCCGACGGCCGAGACACGTGCCGCGCCCCCGCCGGAAGGACCCGGCGGGGGCGCGGTCGTCGCGCGTCTCAGACGGTCGCCGGAGCGCTCACCGCCTTCCGGGTCAGCAGCCGCTCCGCCAGTTCGCCGAAGACCAGGCCGAACACCGTCCACAGCGCCGCCTGTACGGCGAGCGTCGCCAGCCGGAACTCCCACAGCACACCCGCCGGGAAGCCCTTCGGTACCTCGTCGAACGACGGCAGGAAGGCATAAGCGAGCCCCACGACCAGCACCAGACCGGCCGCCGCGGCGACGGTGGCGTTCCAGGTGCCGATACGGGGCGCCAGCCGGCGGCCCGCGATCACCGCGCCCACCGTGAGCAGCACGCTCAGCACCACCATGAGGAAGTAGAGCACCGTCCGCTGCCCGATCGTGTCGGGGTCGCCGACGGCGGGCGGATTGGGCGGGTACTTCAGATACGGGACCACGTACACGCTCAGCAGTGCGCCGACCGCGACCAGCAGGGCCGTGGCGCGCGGCCCGAAGCGGCCGGACCGGCCGAGGGCGACGCAGTAGGCGAGGGCCGCGATCCCGCCGACGGCGACCCCGAAGAGGAGGACGCCGGTGGCGAGCCCGGCGGTCGACTGCACGGCCCGGCTGACGAGTTCCTCGCCGCCGCCGTGGTCGTGGGCGCCCGCCTCCTCGAACGCGATGGCCGCGTCGACCGGGCCCTCGCCCAGGAAGTACGCGACGGCCAGGGCGCACACCCCGGCGATCAGACCCGCGAGCATGCCCCGGATCAGCAGGGCCCGTACGGTCGCCGAACCGGATGGCCGCGTGTCGGTGGCGGTTGCGGTTGCGGTGTCTGTGTCGGTGTCGGTGTCGGGGGGAGTCATCCGCCGTCTCTCTTCCGTACCGGGGATCAGTGGCACGGGAAGCCGAGCAGATGACGGCCGTCGTGCACCCACTCGTGCACGGTCTCGCCGGACACCAGGGCCACCGCGCCCTGCTCGGCGCCGACGAAGTACAGCAGGATCAGGGCCAGGATCCCGGTGAAGACGGCCCAGGGGGCGATTTCCTTGAGGGAGACGGGGGTGACGGCGACCGGCGCGGACGCCGGGGCCTGTGACAGCGGGGCAGCGGGTATGGCCGACTGGGCCATGACAACCTCCAGGGGGAACGACGCGTCCCGTTCGTGGTGCCGGAGACGAGGATGCCGGGTCTGACTTCCCGCGGGAGTGCGGGTACACAGTGGCGCGACCGTGCCGGATTCACACCGGACTTCCGTTCGCACCCTCGTCATGTACACGTGACCGTACCGCGCGCGAACGCCCGCCGCCATGGCGCGTATTCGACGGACCGGGGCCGGAATCCCCCGCCCCGGGCGGCGGGCGCGGAGGATGAGTCACGAGGGCACGGAAGCGGTACGAGAGGACGGTGTGGCGTGGGAGTGGTACGGGTGACCCTGCTCACGGCCGCGGCGACGGCCGCGGTGCGCGCGGCCCGATTCGACGCGGGCGAGGAACCGGACGAGCCGGGCCGGGCCGCCGCGCGGGCGGCGGCGGGCCGGGTACCGCGCGCCGGACGGATACTGACCGGCCCCTCCGCGCGCTGCCGGGTGACCTGCGCCGAACTGGGCCTCGGGCGGGAGGCCGAAGCCGAGACGGCCCTCGCCGACTGGGACCTGGGCCGCTGGCGGGGGCGGGGCCTCGACGAGACGGCCGAGGCGGAACCGGACGCGATCGCCGCCTGGCTCGGCGACCCCGCCGCCGCCCCGCACGGCGGCGAGACACTGCTCGCCCTGCGCGACCGGGTCGGCGGCTGGCTCGACGGTCTCGCCCACCGGCCCGGGGACCGCGTTCTCGCGATCGCCGAACCGGCGGTCGTCCGCGCGGCCGTGCTCCACGCCCTGGACCTCCCGCCGCGGGTGTTCTGGCGGCTGGACGCGCCCCCGCTGGCCCTCACCCGGCTGTCGGGCGACGGCCGCCGCTGGAACCTGGGGCTCGGCACACCCCCGGCTCCGGGGTGAGCCCGCGCCGGGCCCGCGCCGCGCCCCGGGGCGGGCGCCCGGGCGCGGGCGCCGCAAATCCGTGGCCGTGGCGCGCGTGCCCGTCTACGCTGCGCCGCGTGAACCCACCGAACCGCCTTCCCGAGTTGTACGTCGCCGTGGACGTCGAGGCTGACGGGCCGATCCCGGGGCCGTACAGCATGCTGTCCCTCGGGATGTCGGTCGCGGGCCGCCCCGACCTGGCGTTCTACACCGAACTGCGGCCCATCTCCGACGAGGTGGTCCCCGAGGCGCTCGCCGTCTCCGGACTCGACCGCGACCGGCTGCTGCGCGAGGCGCCGACGGCCTGGGTCGCGATGGCGCTGGCCGCCCGCTGGGTGGAGGGGCTGCGCGAGATCGGCCGCCCCGTCTTCCTCGCCGCGCCCGCCGTCTGGGACGGCATGTTCGTCCACTGGTACTTCGTCCGCTTCACCGGCGCCAGCCCCTTCGGCGCGACCGGCGCGGGGATCGATCTGCGCAGCTACTGGATGGGCCTGACGGGCGGCGAGTACCGCCGCTCCCACAAGAGCACCATCAAGGCGGCGACCGGCCTGAAGGGCCTCCCGCACACCCATCACGCGGGCGAGGACGCCGCCGAGCTGGCCGCGGTCTTCGACGCCGTACTGCGTCAGCGGCACGCCGCGCCGCCCGGCGAGTAGCCGCCGCCCGGGAAGACCCGGGTCCGGACCCCCGGAACGGCCCCGCGTAACGTCGGCGGGGATCCGTATACCGGCGAGGAGAGCTGACGTTTGACCGAGGAGGAGTTCACGGACTTCTACACCCGTTCCGTGCACCGGCTCACCGGCCAGCTGTACGTGATGACCGGCGACTTCCACGAGGCGCAGGACGTGGTGCAGGAGGCGTTCGTCCGGGCCTGGGGGCACCGGCGCGGTCTCGACGGGGATCTCGGGCCCGAGGCGTGGGTGCGGGTCGTGGCGTGGCGGCTCGCCGTCAGCCGGTGGCGGCGGGTGGTACGGGGGCAGCGCGCCTGGCGGCGGCGCGGGGACTCGGCGGTCAGCGACGGGCCGGGCCCCGGCCCGGTCGATCTGGAGCGGGCGCTGCGGGGGATGCCGGCGCGGCAGCGGCAGTGCGCGGCGCTCTACTACGTCTGCGATCTGCCCGTGGAACGGATCGCGGCCGAGACCCGGCTGTCGACGGGAACCGTGAAGACCCACCTCTCCCGGGCCAGGGCCAAGCTCGCCGGACTGCTCGACGACCATCCTGCGGAGACGACGGACGGGGAACGGCCGTGACGACCGACCACGACGAACTGGTGGCGGACCGCCTGCGGACGGCGGCGGACCGGGCCGCCGGGCGGGTGCGACCCGCCGGCGCGGCGGCCATCACGGACCGGGCCCGCGCCCGGGTACGGCGGCGGAGGGCGGTGGCGGGCCTCGTATGCGCCGGGGTGGTGGCGGCGCTGATCGCCGCCTGGCCGACGTCGTCGTCGCCCGGGCCGGCGGTTCCGGTGACGCCCGCGGATTCCCCCGGAACGGCCGGCCCTCCCGCGCCGGGGCCTTCGCCGTCGCGGTCGCTGTTGCCGACGCCGACGCCGACGCCGACGGTCCCGGGCCGCCCGGGGTAGCGGCTTTCCCCACACCCCGGGCGCGTGACCGTTCCCGCAGTTCCACGCCCCCAGCGCCTTGGTTACCCGGGCCGAGCCCGAGACCGGGCCCGTCCGGCGTCCACAGGTGTTCCTCGACCCGCGGCCCGGTGATGGGCTTGTCGCGCAGTTCCGCCCCCTACGCCTGGCGGCGTGGGGGGACCCCCAGCGCCCCTAAAGCCCTGGCTGACCGGTCATGTCATACGTGGATTTGGTGATCCGGGTCACAGGGTGTCAACCCGGTAGGGGCGAACGTACGTATGGGTGTCGAGTAGTCGACCGTACGAGGAGCCCGATGGCCGAGCAGTCCCTGACCGATGCCCGCCCGCCCGCCGCCAGGCCGGCCGTGGCGTCGCCGGTGCCCGGCCCCGGGAAGGCGTCCGGCGGGACGGCCGGCACCGTGCTCGGTGTGTACGCCGCGAGCGTCGCCGTCCATCTCGCCGTCCTCGCCATGATGCTGCCGCCCGGCTGGTCCCTCCGGGACCGGCTGCTCGCCTGGGACGCCGCGCTCTACGTCGACATAGCCACCGACGGCTATCCGTCGGGGTTCCACTACCGCGACGACGGTGAGCTGACCGGCAACAACCTGGCCTTCTTCCCGCTGTTCCCGCTGCTGGTGCGGTCGGTGCACCGGGTCACCGGGCTCGACGCGGGCGGGGTCGCGATCGCGGTGGCCCACCTCTGTCTGCTCGGCGCCCTGTTCGCGGTGCACGCCTTGCTGTGCCGGCTGTACGGCGAACGGATCGCCCTCACCGGGATCGTGCTGCTCGCCGGGGCGCAGCCCATGGCCGTCACCTTCCAGATGGCGTACAGCGAATCCCTTTTCCTCGCCCTGGCCGCCGCCGCCCTGCTCGCGGCGCATCGCGAGGCTTGGCTGACCGCCGGGTTCCTGGGGCTGCTGACCGGACTGACCCGCCCCGCGGCCTTCGCGCTCGCGGTGGCGCTCGTCGTCGCCGTCGTCCTGGCCGTGCGCAGGGACGGGCGGCTCCCGTGGCGCCGGGTCGCCGCGGTCGTCCTGGCGTGCGCGGGCACGCCGCTGTATCTGCTGTGGGTGGGGGAGCGGCTGGGGCAGCTCAACGCCTGGTTCGTGATCCAGGAAGCCGGCTGGGGGACCGGCTGGGACAACGGCGCGGCCTTCCTCTCCTTCCTGGCGGACACCGCCGAACGCGGCGAGGGCTGGGTGCCGGTGAGCACCGCCGTCCTGCTCGTGGCGGCGGTCTGCGCCACTGCGGTCGCCTGGCGGCGCGGCACCTGGCCGCCGCTGCTGGTGTACGGGACGGTGATGGTGGTGCTGACCCTGGCGCAGAGCAACTACTACCACTCCAAGCTGCGGCTCCTGGTGCCCGCGCTGGTGTTCCTGCTGCCGCTCGCGGTGGCGCTGGGCCGGGCCAGGACCCGTACCGCCGTCGTCGTCCTCACCGTCGCCACCCTCTTCGGCAGCTGGTACGGCGCCCATATGCTCACCGTCTGGCAGTACGCGATCTGACCCCCGGCCCCCGGCCCCGCCGCCCGGCGGCGGTCAGCTCTCCAGCGGCGTCACTGACAGATCGTCGCCGAGGGCCGTCGCGATCGCCGCCACCCGCGCGTGGTCGGCGAGCCCCCGCGTCAGATAGGCCACGCCGTGGCCCCGTTCGAAGGACCACCAGCCCGCCGAGCCGCCGATACCCCCCTTGGCGATCTTCGTCCGGTCCCGCAGCAGTCCGAGCGTCCAGGTCAGCTCCGTACCGAAGACCTCGTCATGGCCCGTCACCTGGGGCGCGAGGAACTCCCGGTGGACCTCCGGACCCAGCAGCCGTGCCATCGGACCGTCCTCGCCGGTGAGTCCGGCGAAGAACCGGGCGACGGACGAGGCGTTCGTGTGGAGGTTCACCGCGCCGAACGCCGACCGCCGCCACACGGCCGAGTTGACCGTGTCCGGGTCCAGCGGGCCCGCCGGGATCCGCAGCCACGGCGCCGAGGGCAGCTGCTCGGCCCAGCCGGGGTCGAGGTACTCCAGATCGGCGACCCTGCGCAGCTCCCGCTCGGGTACGCCGAACCAGGCGTCGAGCCCCAGCGCCGGGCGGACGACCTCGTTGAACAGCTCGCCCAGGGTGGTCCCGGCGCCCGCCCGCAGGGCGCCGTCGATCAGATGCCCGTACGTCAGCGCGTGCTCGCCGATCGCGGTACCGGGCTCGTACTCCGGCGCCGCCGCCGCGAGGCTCGCCCGCAGTGCCGCGCCGTCCAGCGGGTCGACGCCCCGCGCGGCTTCCGGGAACCGGGGCTGGCCCGCCCGGTGGGACAGCACCTGGCGCAGGGTCACCCGGTCCTTTCCGGCCCGCCCGTACTCCGGCCAGTAGCCGGCGATCGGACGGTCCAGCTCCAGCGCCCCGTCCCGCACCGCGACCAGGGCGGCGACGGCGGCGAACGGCTTGGAGACCGAATAGGGCTGGACCAGGGTGGCGCCGTCGAAGGGCCGGGTGCGGGCCGAGTCGGCCCAGCCGCCGGAGAGCCGTAGCACCTCGCGCCCCGCGCGCCAGACCGAAAGACCGGCGCCGGGTTCACGTCCGTCGCGGATCAATCCGTCGAAGGCCTCCCGTACCCGGACGTACGCCGTATCGGCGAAATCATCGCTCCGCATGACAACTCGACCTCCCATACCCCTAGGGGGTGTTGATGAAGATCAAAGATACCCCATGGGGGTATGAGGAGGTGGGGTCTTTGCCGGGGACCCTCCGTCGTGAATGATGTTCCCGGCACCTCCGGTCAGGACGGGGACCCGACAGCGCCAGGGGTTCGCCGGGGCGGTCCGACGCGTCACAGCACGGCACACACCAGAGGAGACCCATGAGCAGCTCGCCCCTGTCCCGCCCCGCCGCGACCGCCGCCGCGCTCGTCTGCGGTCTGGCACTCGCGCTCGCGACCGGCTATCCGGCCGCCGCGCACGCCGGAGTCACCGCGTCCGAACCGCGCGCCCTCGCCAAGAACGTGACCCTCACCTTCACCTCCGAGGCCGAGTCGGCGAAGGCGGGTCTCGCCAAGCTCCACATCGTGCTCCCGCAGGGCCTGTCGCCCGGCGCCGTCACCCTGAAGCAGGCCCCTAAGGGCTGGCAGTTCAGTCACGCCCGGGGCGGCTACACGGTCGGCGGCGCGCCCCTGCCGACCGGCACGGACGCGGTCCACAGCATCGTCGTGCAGCAGCTCCCGGACGCGAAGGAGCTGGTCTTCCGGGTCATCGAGACCTACGGGGACGGCTCCGAGGCCCGCTGGATCGAGGATCCCCGGCCCGGCACGAAGCCGGAGAACCCGGCCCCCGTCGTCAAGCTGAAGGCGAAGGCGGCGGGCGCCGTACGGGAGCAGGTCAGTCCGGCGCCCGCCCAGACGACCGCGCCCTCCACGCCGCCGACCGCCGACGCCTCACCGTTCCCCGGGGCGAGCGCCTCGCCGAGCGCGGACCACGGGGACCACGAGGCCCAGGGGCACGGGACGGGCGACGCGTCCGGCAAGGACGGCGGCGGCGACGGCGACGGCGACGGCGGCGGGAACGGGGCGGTGATCGCCGCCGTGGCGGGCGGGGTCGCCGTCCTGGCGGCCGGCGGGGTGTGGGCGTACCGCCGCCGCTCGGCCAACGGCTGATCTCCCGGCGGCCCCGGCGCGGATAGGCGACCGCCGGGGCCGCCGCGTGTCCCGGCCGTACGGGGGCGGCGCCTCCGGCTCCGTACGACCGGTCCTACCAGCCCGAAAGCGGCTGCTCCGTCCAGATGACCTTGCCGTCCGACGTGTAGCGCGTCCCCCAGCGGTCCGCGAACTGCGCGACCAGGAAGAGGCCCCGGCCGCCCTCGTCCGTGCTCGCCGCCTGCCGCAGATGCGGTGAGGTGCTGCTGTGGTCGGAGACCTCGCAGATCAGGGCGCGGTCGCGGATCAGCCGGACCCGGATCGGCCCCACCGCGTACCGGATGGCGTTGGTGACCAGCTCGCTCAGGATCAGCTCCGTCGTGAACGCCTCGTCCTCCAGGTCCCACTCCTTCAGGGTGCGCGCCACCCGGGCCCGGATCTCCGACACCGCGGACGGGTCGGACGGTACGCCCCACTCGGCGACCCGGGACGGGTCGAGTACCCGGGTCCGGCCCACCAGCAGCGCGACGTCGTCCCGCGGGTTCTCCGGCAGCAGGGCGCGCAGGACCGCGTCGCAGGTCTCGTCGGGGGTGCGGTCGCCGTGCCCGGAGAGGGTGTCGCGGAGCAGCGCCAGACCCTCGTCGAGGTCCCGGTCCCGGTCCTCGACCAGACCGTCCGTGTAGAGGACCAGGGTGCTGCCCTCGGGCAGCCGCAGCTCCAGCGTCTCGAAGGGCAGCCCGCCGAGCCCCAGCGGCGGCCCGCCGGGCACCTGCGCGAAGGCGGCGGTGCCGTCCGGATGGACCACCACCGGCGGGACATGGCCCGCCCGGGACATCGAGCACACCCCGGTCGCCGGATCGTAGATCGCGATCAGACAGGTCGCGCCGGTGATCGGGGCCTGTGCCCCGTCGCTGCCCTCCTGGTCGATCCGGCTCACCAGATCGTCCAGATGCCACAACAGCTCGTCCGGTGGCAGATCGAGGGTGGAGAAGTTGTGGACCGCGGTCCGCAGCCGCCCCATCGTCGCGGCGGCGTGCAGCCCGTGGCCGACGACGTCCCCGACCACCAGCGCCACCCGCGAACCCGGCAGCGCGATGATGTCGAACCAGTCGCCGCCGACCCCGCCGAGGCCACCGATGCCCGCCTGCGCCGGGCGATAGCGGTACGCGGCCTCCAGCGCGCTCTGCTCCGGCAGCCCGCCCGGCAGCAGGCTGCGCTGGAGCGTCACCGCCATCGTGTGCTCCCGGGAGTAGCGCCGGGCGTTGTCGATACTGACGGCCGCCCGCGCCACCAGCTCCTCGGCGAGGGAGCGGTCCTCCTCGTCGAAGGGCTCGGGGCGCTCCGAACGCCAGAACATCGCCACCCCGAGGATCGCGCCGCGGGCCCGCAGCGGCACCGCCACCATGGAGTGGAACCCGGCGCCGACCAGCCTGCGGGCCCGGGACTGCGACTGCTGCTCCCAGCCGGTGAAACCGGCCAGATCGGTCTCCAGCACCGCCTCGCCCTTGTTGATGCCCGCGCCCAGCGCCGTCGTCGGCAGGAAGCGGATCGTCGTGCCCAGCGGGAACAGCGCCGTGTCGTCGCGGGGACCGCTGAAGGCGGTACGGCGCATATCGGAGCCCGCGCCCGTGGGAGTCGGCTCGTCACCGCGCAGAACCGCCTCCGACAGGTCCACCGTGGCGTAGTCCGCGAACCGGGCGGCGGCGAACAGGGTCAGCTCCTCGCAGGTGTGCACCACGTCGAGGGTCGTGCCGATCTCCATGCCCGCGTCGTACAGCAGCCGTAGCCGCTGCCGGGTCACATCCACCCGGCCGCTGAGGGCCGCCAGCTCGGTGGTGTCCCGGATGGTGGCGACCGTGCCCGCGGGGCCGCCGTCCCGGTCGGTCGTGCGCTGGTTGACGGCGAGCAGCCGCGGCCCCACCCGGTAGACCTCGTCACTGGCGATCCGGCCCGACGACAGCAGCCGGGCCGTATGCGGGTCGAGATCCAGCTCGTCCACCGTCCGGCCCTCCACCTCGGCGGGCAGGTCCAGCAGTCTGCGGGCCTCGTCGTTGACGAGCAGCAGCCGCCGCTCGCCGTCGAGGATCATGACGCCTTCCCGTACGGCGTGCAGCACCGCGTCGTGGTGTTCGTACATCCGGGTCATCTCCTCGGGCCCCAGCCCGTGGGTCTGGCGCCGCAGCCGCCCGGTCACCAGGGCCGTGCCGACGGTGGCCAGCAGCAGTACGCCCGCGGCGACCCCGAACAGCAGCGGGAACTGCTCCTCGACCACCCCGCTCACATGTTTCAGTGTCACTCCGGCGGAGACCAGGCCGATGATCCTGCCGTCGTCGGCGTGCACCGGGACCGTGGCATGCACCAACTGGCCCAGCGGCCCGTCGACCTGCCCGGTCACCACACCGCCCTTCAGGGCGGGGGAGATATCGCCGACGTACGTCTTCCCGATCAGACCCGGGTCGGGATGGGTGTAGCGCTTGCCGTGGGCGTCGAAGACGACGATGAGGTCCACGCCCGCCAGCTTGCGGGCCGTCTCCGTCCTCGGCTGGAGGATCGCCGTGGGGTCCGGGCTCTCCAGCGCCGCCTGCATCCCCGGGGCGGACGCGAAGGTCTCCGCCACCGCGACGGAGCGCCGTCGCGCCTCCCGTTCGGCGTCCGAGTGCGACTGGAGGACGAGGGCGGCGATACCCGCGGTCACCAACAGGACCACGATCACGACCTGGAGCAGGAAGACCTGGCCCGCCACACTGCGCATCCGCAGGGCCCGCGGGGCCGGACCCGGACGCCGGGACGGGCGCGGGTGCCGGGGCGGGCGACCGGAGCGTGCGGCCATGACCTCTTTCTACACCTCCCGCATACGGTGGGCTATCCGCGCGCGGCGGACGGCGGACGGCGCCGTACGGGACGGCGCGGGGCGGCGGATACCGGCGGCACGGCACGCGGCACAGGACCCGCCGGGCCGTTCGGGTCGTACGGAGCCCGGGGCGGGAGCTGGTCGGACGCCCGGCCGCCGCACCTCCGCCCGCACCGGACGGGACCGTCCTCGCGGAGGAGCGGCGCCGGGCCGGGCGGGGCCCGAAGCCCCGCCCCGCGTCCGCACGGACCCCGGCCCGCCGATCCGTCCCTGAACCGGGGCCGGCCGGTCCGCGCGGCGCCACCCGGACGCGTACCCGGACCCGCGCCCGTCACACCCGGGCCGGTCACACGCGTATCGGTCACACCCGCGCCGGCCGTGTCCGTGCCCGTCAGACCCCCGTCGGGCGGGGATCCCCCGTCTGCGCCGGGCCCTCCGGCGCGACCGGCGCGGCCGGTGCGGCCGGTGCGGCCGGGGCATCCGGGACGTTCGCCGTGCCGACGGCGCCGTCCAGCATCCGGGCCTCCTGGTCGGGGGTACGCGACTCCAGGCTGAGAACCGTGGTCAGCGCCTGGGCCACCGCGGCGCCCGGGGCCGGGACCGGGGTCACCGCCCGCCAGGCCACGAAGCCGTCGGGGCGTACCAGCAGGGCACCGCCCGGCTCCACACCGTGTGTCACCGCCCAGTCCACGCCCTCCTCCGGCACCAGATCCGCGTCCGGGCCCCGGCCGAAGGTGAGGACCTCCAGCGGCACGGAGAGCCGGGCCGCGTCCTGGTGCGCCACCTCCCGCCAGACGGACCCCTCCGCGCACAGCAGCACCGGCACCCGTTCGTACAGATCGATCGTCGAGATCCGCTCGCCCGACCGGGTGACCCACAGATGCGGCGCCCGGGTACCGGGCGCGCCCGTGATCCGCATCGCGTCCGGCACCACCGGGGCGTCCGGGTCCGCGCCCGCCACCGCGCCGCGCGGATAGCCGTACCCCATCGCCACCGTGAGGACGTTCCCCCGGCGGCTGATCGCGGACGGCGCCGGGTCGTACCCGGGGTGGCTGTGCTCCGCCGACCTGGCCGACGCCCGCGCGCCGGTCGCCCGCGCCACCGGCAGCCGCTCATCGCCGTAGGTCTCCAGCAGCCCGGGACCGGCCCAGCCCTTGAGGACCGCCGCCAGCTTCCAGGCCAGATTGTGCGCGTCCTGGATCCCCGTATTGGAGCCGAACGCGCCCGTCGGCGACATCTCGTGCGCCGCGTCGCCCGCCAGGAACACCCGCCCCGACCCGTACCGCTCGGCGACCCGCTCGGCCGCGTGCCACGGCGCCTTCCCGGTGATCTCCACATCCAGGCCCGGAACGCCCACCGCCGCCCTGATGTGGTCCCGGCACCGGTCGTCCGTGAACGCCTCCAGCGGCTCGCCGACCTCGGGGTGCCACGGCGCGTGGAAGACCCACAGCTCCCGGTTGTTCACCGGCAGCAGCGCGCCGTCCGAACCCGGACTGGTCAGATAGCAGACGATGAACCGGCGGTCCCCGACCACCTCGGCCAGTCCGTGCGAGGTGAAGGTGACGCTCACATTGTGGAACAGCTCTCCGTTGCCGCTCTGGCCGATGCCGAGCCGCTCCCGGACCGGGCTGCGCGGCCCGTCGGCGGCGACCAGATAGTCCGCCCTGACCGCGAACCTGCGCCCGGTGGCCCGGTTCTCGACCAGCCCCGTGACCCCCTGCTCGTCCTGCTCGAACGAGCACAGCTCATGGGAGAACCGCAGATCGGCGCCGTACTCCCGGGACCGGGCGTCGAGCACCGGCTCGATGTCGTTCTGACTGCACAGGCACCAGCCGCTGGGACTGATCGCCCGGTGTCCGCCGCCCGGGTCGATCTCCCGGAACAGCCACTGGCCGTCGTCCCCGGCGAGCGATCTGGCCTGGAGGATCCCGTGGTTGCCCGCCAGCACCGCCGACGCCTCGCGGATCTCCCGCTCCACCCCCGCCACCCGGAACAGCTCCATCGTGCGGAGGTTCATCCCCCGGCCGCGCGGATGGGTGGACGTGCCGCCGTGCTTCTCGACCAGCAGATGCGGAATGCCGTGACGGCTGAGGAACAAGGAGGTGGACAGGCCCACCAGGGACCCGCCCACGACGAGGACCGGGACCCGGAGCGCCGGTGCCCCGGGGTGCTGTGCGGCGGCTGCGGTTGCGGGGTGCTTCGTGGGCTCTTCCATGCGTTCTGTGTGCCCGTTGCAGGAACGGTTCCCCCGCTCATTCACCCGCATGGTGCCCATCTCTCGCGCCACCTGTGACACCGGATCACGATCGGACCACGGGGAGCGTCCCGTCCCTTCGCGGCGGAGGGCGAGCGCGCCCGCGCGACCGGGCCGGCCCCGGGACCCGCGGACCGCCGCCCGCCGGTAAGGCCGGGAACGCCCGGCACGCCGGGAACACCGGGAACGGCGGCAACGGCGGGCGACGCCCGGGACGCGGCCCCGAACGGAACATCAGCACAGGTACAGGCGACGGACGTGACGACGGACGGACGGGCACCGGGCCCGCTGCCGCGGGACGTGGTCGCGAAGGAGTGTGAACACCGATGACCACCGTGTCGGAACGCATATCGCAGTCCGTCTTCGACGGCTCCAGGCTCCGCGTGATCCTCCTGCTCGACCTCTACGAAGGAGCCCAGAAGGAGTTCCTGGAGGCGTACGAGCACATGCGGAACAGTGTGGCCTCGGTACCCGGTCACATCAGCGACCAGCTCTGCCAGTCCATCGAGAACCCCTCGCAGTGGCTGATCACCAGTGAGTGGGAGAGCGCGCCGCCGTTCCTGGCCTGGGTCAACAGCGAAGAGCACGTGGAGACCGTGCAGCCGCTGCACAGTTGCGTACGCGACACCCGGTCCCTGAAGTTCAACGTCCTGCGCGAGACCGGACAGGCGTTCAGCGCGCATCCCGAACCACGCAGGCCCGCGGATGCCAGGGCCTCCGTCCGGGTCGGCGACGGAGTCGTCCGCCACGCCCTCACCTTCACCGTGAAACCGGGCAGCGAACAGACCGTCGCCAAGATCCTGGCCGGCTACAGCTCGCCCGCCGCCCGGGTCGACGACCACACCCGGCTGCGCCGTACGTCCCTGTTCATGCACGGCAACCGGGTCGTCCGGGCCATCGAGGTGCAGGGCGACCTGATGGCGGCCCTGCGGCATGTGGCCAAGCAGCCCGAGGTACGGGCAGTGGAGGAGGCCATCAACCCGTATCTCGAACAGGACCGCGACCTCGACGACGCCAACTCGGCCCGGGTCTTCTTCACCCGGGCGGCGCTGCCCGCCGTCCACCATGTCTCGGCCGAGTCCCGCCCGCCCGGCGAGGTCAACCGGCACGCCCTCTTCTACCAGGCGAAGGAGGGCTGCGGACTGGCCGTCGCCCGGCTCCTCGCCCAGCAGGACGAGCAGGCGGCGGCGCACGACCAGGACCCCATCGTCTCCTCCACCGTCTTCCACCGCGACGACATCGTGGTCCGGCTGATCGACGTCAGCGGGCCCATCGCGGACCACAGCGTCCTGGCGCTCGGCGTCCAGGGCGCCCGGAAGACCGCCACCCTCGCCAAGCTCCTCACCGACGGCGCGGAGCTCCCGCACACGGCCGCCGACATCGCCGAGGGCGACCCGGGCGTCGCCCGCTTCGTCACCCGCGCCGATATGCAGCTCATCACCGACCGGTTCGCCCCGGACGAGAACTGAACCCCCCGACGCACAGCCCGGGACCGGCCCGGCCGGGCCGCCCGCGGACCCACCGCACACCCGGCCGGACCGGTACCCCCATCTGGAGGAAGCCAGCATGACCACGGACAGCCCACGCATCGTGGACCTCAGCGACACGCAGCCCAACACCCGGCGGGGCGGCGATCTGCGCGCCCTGCTCACGCCCACCGCGGTGGGTGCCACGAGCGGGTTCATGGGCGTCGCCATCGTGCAGCCGGGTGAGTTCATCGCCGAGCACTACCACCCGTACTCGGAGGAGTTCCTGTACGTCGTCAGCGGGCTCCTCGAAGTCGACCTCGACGGCGAACCGCACGCCCTGCGGCCCGACCAGGGCCTGCTCATCCCCAAGGACATGCGGCACCGGTTCCGCAACGTCGGCAATGTCGAGGCCCGGATGGTCTTCCACCTCGGCCCGCTGGCACCCCGCCCCGACCTCGGCCATGTGGACACCGAGGTCAATCCGGCGGGCGCCCCCGCCGGACCCCCGGAACGGTCCGGAGCGGTGTCATGACCCGGCGGGTGGCGATCACCGGGGTCGGCGTCGTCGCCCCCGGCGGGGTCGGCGCCCCGGCGTTCTGGGACCTGCTGGCCGACGGGCGCACCGCGACCCGGGGCATCACCCTCTTCGACGCCACGGGGTTCCGCTCCCGGATCGCCGCCGAGGTCGACTTCGACGCCGAAGCGCTCGGCCTCGGCCGCGACGAACGGGCCCGGCAGGACCGCTATATCCAGTTCGCCCTGGTCGCGTCCGACGAGGCGATACGCGACGCGGGGCTCGACCCCGACCGTGAGGACCCCTGGCGGATCGGTGTCTCCCTCGGCAGCGCCGTCGGCGGCACCACCCGGCTGGAGCACGACTACGTCGCCGTCTCCTCGTCCGGCACCCGCTGGGCCGTCGACCACCGGCCCGCCGAAGCCCATCTCCACCGGGCTTTCTCCCCCAGCACCCTGGCATCGGCCGTCGCCGAACGGTGCGGCGCCAAGGGCCCGGTACAGACCGTCTCCACGGGCTGCACCTCCGGGCTCGACGCCGTCGGCTACGCCTTCCACGCCATCGAGGACGGCCGCGCCGACGTCGTCATCGCGGGCGCCTCGGACTCCCCGATATCGCCGATCACCGTGGCTTGCTTCGACGCCATCAAGGCGACCTCCGCCAACAACGACGACCCGGTGCACGCGTCCCGCCCCTTCGACGCCGACCGCGACGGATTCGTCATGGGCGAGGGCGGCGCCGTACTCGTCCTCGAAGAACTCGAACACGCCCGCGCCCGCGGCGCCCGGGTGTACTGCGAACTCAGCGGCTACGCCACCTTCGGCAACGCCTACCACATGACCGGGCTCACCCCCGAGGGCATCGAGATGGCCCGCGCCATCGACGTCGCCCTCGACCACGCCCGGGTCGACCGGACCGCCGTCGACTACGTCAACGCCCACGGCTCCGGCACCAAACAGAACGACCGTCACGAGACGGCCGCCGTCAAGCGGTCCCTCGGCGACCACGCCTACCAGACGCCCATGAGCTCCATCAAATCCATGGTGGGGCACTCCCTCGGGGCGATCGGCGCGATCGAACTGGTGGCCTGCGTCCTGGCGATGGACCGCCAGGTCGTCCCGCCGACGGCCAACTACGAGACCCCCGACCCCGAGTGCGACCTCGACTACGTGCCCCGTACCGCCCGCCCCCGGAAACTGCGCACCGTGCTCTCCGTCGGCAGCGGCTTCGGCGGCTTCCAGTCCGCGGTCGTCATGACCCGTTCCGGCGGCCCGACCCGTGCCGGGACCAGTGGGAGGACCTGATGGCCAGCGCGCACAGTTCGACGTCCCGGCGCCGCGGTGACCCGGCCCGCCGTACCGTCGTCACCGGTATCGGGGTCATCGCCCCCAACGGCATCGGGGCCGACGTCTTCTGGAAGTCGACCCAGGAGGGCATCAGCGTCCTCGACCGGGTGAGCCGGGAGGGCTGCGAGCAACTGCCGCTCAAGGTCGGCGGCGAGGTGCGCGACTTCGAACCCGGGGCGATGGTCGAGGACCGCTTCCTGGTCCAGACCGACCGCTTCACCCACTTCGGGATGGCCGCCGCCGATCTCGCCCTCGCCGACGCCCGGCTCGGCCGCGCCGACTACGAGAAGTTCCCGTTCGGCGTCGGCGTGGTCACCGCGTCCGGCTCCGGCGGCGGCGAGTTCGGCCAGCGCGAGCTCCAGCGGCTGTGGGGCAAGGGCTCCCGCTTCGTCGGTCCTTACCAGTCCATCGCCTGGTTCTACGCGGCCAGCACCGGCCAGATCTCCATCCGCGGCGGCTTCAAGGGCCCCTGCGGGGTGGTGTGCAGCGACGAGGCCGGCGGGCTCGACGCCCTCGCGCTCGCCGCCGGGGCCGTGATCCGCGGCACCGACGCCGTGGTCGTCGGCTCCGCCGAGGCCCCCCTCGCCCCCTACTCCGGCGTCTGCCAGCTCGGCTACCCGGACCTCAGCCACAGCGACGACCCCGACCGGGCCTACCGCCCCTTCACCTCGGAGGCCTGCGGCTTCGTCCCCGCCGAAGGCGGCGCCATGCTGGTCGTCGAGGACGAGCAGGCCGCGCTGCGCCGGGGGGTGAGGCCCCGGGCGTATCTCGCCGGACACGCCGCCACCTTCACAGGACCTTCCCGGTGGGCGGAGTCCCGGGAGGGGCTCGCCCGGGCGATCCGCGGCGCGCTGGACGCCTCCGGCGCCGCCCCGGAGGAGATCGACGTGGTCTTCGCCGACGCCATCGGCACCCCCGAGGCCGACCGGGCCGAGGCCCTCGCCATCGCCGACGCGCTCGGCGCCCACGGCAAGCGGGTCCCCGTCACCGCCCCCAAGACGGGGATCGGCCGGGCCTACTGCGGCGGCCCGGTCCTGGACGCCGCCGCCGCCGTGATGGCCATGGAGCACGGCCTCGTACCGCCCACGCCGAACGTCTTCGACGTCTGCCACGACATCGACGTCGTCACCGGCAAGGCCCGGCGGATGCCGCTGCGGACGGCGCTGGTGCTCAGCCGGGGCCTGATGGGGTCCAACGCGGCCCTGGTCCTGCGCAGTGCCGCGCCCGACTGAGCCCGTCCGGTACGGGACCGGGCCCGGGCAACAGCAAGGGCCCCGGCCCCGTACCGGACACCACGATCACCGGCCACCGGCCACCGGAGTCGGCCGGCCGGCCGAAGCACGACGAAGGAGTACCCCCATGAGCAGCCTGACCTCCGGCGCACTCGCCGAACTGATGCGCAAGAACGCCGGTGTCAACGTCGACCCCGGCGCCTTCGCCGACCGTCCCGACACCCCGTTCGAGGACTACGGCCTCGACTCGCTCGGCCTTCTCGGCATCGTCGCCACCCTGGAGAACCAGTACGGCCACCCGATGCCCCAGGACGCGGAGCGCTGCAAGACCCCCCGCGAGTTCCTCGCACTCGTCAACGACACCCTTCTCAAGAGCGGAGCCTGAAGTGCCCGGACATACCGAGAACGAGATCATCGTCGCCGCGCCCCTGGACCTGGTCTGGGACATCACCAACGACCTGGAGCACTGGCCGGAGCTGTTCAGCGAATACGCCTCGGTCGAGGTGCTCGAACGCAGCGGCGACACCACCACCTTCCGGCTGACCATGCACCCCGACGAGAACGGGAAGGTGTGGAGCTGGGTCTCGGAGCGCACCCCCGACCGGGCCAACCGGCAGGTCCGCGCCCGCCGGGTGGAGACCGGGCCGTTCCAGCACATGGACATCGAGTGGGAGTACTCGGAAGTCCCCGGCGGCACCAGGCTCTACTGGCGCCAGGACTTCGCGATGAAGCCGGACGCCCCCGTCGACGACGAGTGGATGACCGAGAACATCAACCGCAACTCCAAGATCCAGATGGCGCTGATCCGGGACAAGATCGAAGCGCGTGCCCGGGCGGGGGTGCGGCGATGAGCGCCGACTCCAGGGCCGCGACCACGGCGACCCCGTCGACCGACGCCGCCGGATCCGGTGCCCACCGGGCGCTGATCGTGGCGCGGATGGCCCCCGGCTCGGCCTCCGGGATCGCCGAACTCTTCGCCCGCTCCGACCGTGGTGAACTGCCCCACCTGGTGGGGGTGTCCCGGCGCAGCCTCTTCAGCTTCGGCCCCGATCTGTATCTCCATCTGATCGAGGCGGACCGCCCGCCCGGCCCGGCGATCGCGGCGGTCACCGAGCACCCCGAGTTCCGGGAGCTGAGCCGGGGGCTCAGCTCCTACGTCAGTCCGTACGACCCGGAGACCTGGCGGTCGCCGAAGGACGCGATGGCCCGGCAGTTCTACCGCTGGGAACGCGACTGACACGACCGGCGCGGCGCCTGCCGCACGGTGGCACGGACCGGCCCCGGGAACCCGTTCACAACGGGTTCCCGGGGCCGGTTCCGTACCGTCCCGCACTGCTCCACGGGCTACCCCACGGGCACGGGCTCGCGTTCGCGCTCCGGGACGACGGACTCGAAGGCGTGCAGATACGCGTTGACGGGGCGGATCTCGCCGAGGACGAGACCGGCCTGGGTGATCCGCTCCACCATGCTGTCGCGGGTGTGCTTGGCGCCGCCCACATTCATCAGCAGCAGCAGGTCCATGGCGGTGGTGAACTTCATCGACGGGGTGTCGTCCACGAGATTCTCGATGACCACGACCCGGGCGCCGGGCCGGGCCGCAGCGATCACGTTCCCCAGGGTCGCCAGGGTGCTGTGGTCGTCCCACTCCAGGATGTTCTTGATGATGTAGAGGTCGGCGGCGACCGGGATGTCCCGCCGGCAGTCACCGGGCACGATCTCCACCCGGTGCGCGAGATCGCCGCCTTCGCGCAGCCGGGGATCCGCCTTGGCGACGACGTCCGGCAGGTCCAGCAGGGTGCCCCTGACCTCGGGGTGCTTCTCCAGCAGGCTCGCCAGGACATGGCCCTGGCCGCCGCCGATATCGGCGACGGAGGAGACACCGGTGAGGTCGAGCAGATCGGCGACCTCCAGCGCGGACTGCCGGCTGGAGGTCGTCATGGCCCGGTTGAAGACATGCGCGGACTCGTGGGCGTCCTGGTGCAGATACTCGAAGAAGCCCTTGCCGAACAGCTCGTCGAAGACCGTGTCCCCGCTGCGGACGGCGTCGTCGAGACGGGGCCAGGCGGCCCAGGTCCACGGCTCCGTGCACCACAGGGCGATGTACTTCAGCGACTGCGGGTCGTCCTCGCGCAGCATCCGCGACATCGCGGTGTGGACGAAGGTGCCGTCGGGACGCTCGGCGAAGATGCCGTAGCAGGACAGGGCCCGCAGCAGCCTTCGCAGCGGACGGGGTTCGGCGGTGACGACGGCGGCGAGCTTGTCGACGGAGGTGGGCGCGTCGCCGAGGGCGTCTGCGACGCCCAGGCGGGCGGCGGCGCGGACGGCCGCCGCGCAGGCCGCCCCGAAGACGAGTTCGCGCAGCCGCATCGCCGGGGGCGGGGCGTTGTCGGCTCCGGCGATCTCGCCGGGCGTGGGTCTGGTGCCGAGGGTTGTCATGGTGTGTGCTCGTTCTCCTGCTCTCCCGGCGCCGGGCACCGGGTGGGGGCTGGACGGGTGGAGGCTTGACGGGTCGGGTCCTGATGGGGCAGGGCTCGACGGGTCAGCACAGTCCGGCGGGCTTGGACGACGCGCACTCGTTACGGGCGAAGGTGTTGCCCGAGCCGTTGCCGCGGTCGACGAGGTCGGCCGCCACATTGCCGGTCACCGTGTTGTGTTCGATGACGTTGTCGGTGTTGACGGCGCCGACATAGCTCTCGGCCAGCACGATGCCTCCGGCGAGGAGGGTGTCGCTCTGGTGCCCGCGGACCGAGTTGCCCTTGATGACGCTGGCGTCGGAGCCGGTCAGGACGATCCCGGAGCCCTGGATGGCGGGCAGTCGCGGAGTGGCCGGACAGAACTTGTTGTTCTCGTGGATGGTGTTGGAGCGGATGGTGATGTCCCCGGAGCCCGGTCGTGACTCGTCGCTGACGACGAAGATCCCGGCGCAGTTGGCGGTGATCTCGTTGGAGTGCGTGGAGACGTTCCGGATCCGCTTGAGCATCACCCCGAGGCGGTTGTCGGTCAGGGTGTTGTCCGCGACGACGGTGCCGCGGCTGTCGATGGCCGCCGCCTCGTGCCCGACGATATTCGTCAGCATGATGCCCGCGTCCCCGTTGCCGCGGGCGGTGTTGCCGCGGAAGACGGCCCGGGTGGACTTCTCCTGGCCGAGGCCCCAGGTCCCGTTCTTCTCGGCGGTCACGTCCCGGACGGTGAGTCCTTCGGTACGGGACGCCCAGAGACCGCCCTTGGTGAAGCCGGAGATCGTCAGGGACCGGATGGTCACCCCGGTGACGTCGGCGTCGTCCGTGCCGGTGACACAGATCCCGTTGCCCGCCTTCGCACAGGCGCTCACGGCCCGCTGCTCGGCGTCGGCGGGGGGCGCGATGACGGTCCCGGGGCCCGAGCCCCGCAGGGTGACGCCGGAGGTGGTGATCTCCACACTCTCGCGGTACGTCCCCGGGGCCACCACGATCGTGTCACCGGGACGCGCGGCGGCGACCGCGGCCGAGATCGACTCACCCGGCTGGACCGAGTGACGTCCGCCGTGGTGGGCTGGCGCGGCGGCGACCCCGGAGGCGACCGCGACGACGGCGACAGCGACGACACCCGCGCGCCGCCGGCCCCGAAGGGGTGATAGGTGGTTTTTGTGGCGTTTCGTCATACCGCCGAAGCTAGGGTCGTTTCGGAACGCCCGCCACATGGAGTGACCAGATGGCGGCTCGGTGTGCTGCGACCGGGTGTTTCGGGGGTGACGGGGTTCGGCGGTACGGGCGAACGCGGGAACAGTCGAGAACGCGCGACCGGTGCCGGGCCGGCCGGGTAGGGGAGTCCTCCGGCTCCCGCACGGGCCGCGCCGCGCCGGACGCGAGTACGTCGAGCGCCCCATGGCACCCGCGTGCCCAGGCCCTAGCCTGGGGTGCGTGGACATGACCGGATTACTTCTCAGTGCGGTCGGTGCGATCGCCGGGGTCGCCAGCTCCTACTTCGCCTATGTGGCGGTGCGCCATCAGCTCTCCCGGCGCCGGCGCCGTACCGGTCCGCCACCCGGTCCGCCCCCTGTTCCGCCGCCGCCCGGGGATCCCGGGCAGCCGCCGCGCTACGACGTGTTCATCTCGTACGGCTCCGAGGACGCCGACTGGGTGCGGTCGTTCGCGGAACGGCTGAGCGGCCGAGGGCTCCGGGTGGCCTACGACGAAGTCGTGGCCAGGCCGGGAGGGCTCCGGGTGCATACGGTCGAGGCGGCGATCCGCGCGGCGGCCCATGGGGTGCTGGTGTTCAGCCGGGCGTCGGTCGACGGCGGCTGGACCGGGCAGGAGTACGCCGCGCTGATGCAGCGGTCGATGGAGTCCGGGCGGCTCTTCATCCCCGTCGTCGTGGGGGACGTCGAGTTGCCCGAGTTCGCCGCCACCCGCTACTGCGTGGACTTCCGCGGAGGCGGCGACGACGAGTACGCCCGCGGCGTCGACGCGATCGCGTCGGCTCTGCGCGGCGCGTGAGCGACGGGGACCGTGCCGCCGGCCGCGGCGGACACCTCTCAGGCCGGTTCGTGAGGGGCTTCGGGAACAGCGCCGTCCTGCTCCGCCGCGGGAGGTGTGAGCGATGTCTGCCCGGCACGCTGCTTCGCCCCGTCGATCAACTCCAGGGCGCGCTGCATCGGCAGATACTGCAGAAGGGAACCGGCGTCTCCGCTGACGACCTGCGGCACATTCATATGCTTGAGCTCCGCCAGGAAGATCTGCATGGCGATCGCGTCCCGGCCGAGGAGTTCGATCCTGCGCTCCAGCTCGGTGACGTTCAGCAGCCTGTGGTCACGCTCGCTCTCGTTCTCCAGCCTGTTGATATCCCGTTGGATAAGGGCGTTCTTCCGCTGCTCCTCCAGTTCCTGGGTGCGTATCTGTTCCGCCGATACCCGCTTTCGGGCATTGTCGAGGTCTGCGTCCAGGGATTCGAATTCACCCAGATTGGTGCTCGCGGCTTCCACTCCCCACGCGGCGAGGGCGTTGCGGACCTGGGCCGCCAGATCCGTACGGATACTGGCGTACAGGGTGAGGAATTCCTCCACGGTGGACTCGGCGGCGATGCCGTTGAAATAGGTGTCGACGGCCCCGCCGAGTACCCGTTCGACGAAGCGCTGTACGGGCGCCGGATTGTTCACCAGGCCGCCCACCCCGGACGTCGAGGGATCGCCGAACTCGCTGACGAGCCGGGGAGCCGCCGTCTCCGGGATGTTCAGCGTCTGGCGGAGTTCCACCTGGAGCCGGTGTCCCTGGACGTTCACCATGATGCGGTCGAGCGCGGCGTCGTAGTTGTCCGCCTGGGAGCTCGCCTTCTTGCTCCAGTCGAGGATGAGCAGCCGGGTCGGGATGACGACGACACGGACGAACCAGGGATTGAGGGCGAAGACGGGGCCTTCGCCGAGGGTCTGCTCCTGGACTCCCCGCCAGCCACCTCCGGCGAGGAACACCCAGGGCAGCCGGAAGCTGCTGTGGCCCTCCACCAGCGGGCCGACACGGTGCTTGCCCCGTTCCGGCTCGGCCCCGTCGAGGGCGATCACCACTCCGGTGCAGCCGACGGGGATCAGGATGTCCTTGAGGTGGGCGGGGGTGAGACCCCCGGTGTCCTGGCCGGTCCTGCCCACGTTCTTCGCGGTGAGCACCTCGAAGAGATAGGGGTTGATGTTGTAGTGCGTGCCGCCGTTGAGGATGGCGAGCTGCCGGCCCTGTTCGCCGCCGCCGAGGAGGAAGGCCCCACCGTCCTGGAAGCTGTCGCACTCCACATGTCTCCCGAAGGGGCGGTCCGGCGGCCGGATGGCACCGTCCTTGGCGACGACCAGACCGATGGTGCCCGGTTCGATATAGGTCCGGGGCACGATCTCGACCTGGAACAGCTCGGGATTGATGTAGTACGCGCTGTCGCCGTTGAGGACGGCGAGCTGCCGGCCCTGTTCGCCGCCGCCGAGGAGGAAGGCCGCGCCGTCCTGGAAGTTGTCGCACTCCACGAACTGCCCGAGGGCGCGGTGCGGAGTCCGTCTGGCTCCCTCGGTCGCGGTGACCAGTCCGATGCTTCCCGCCGCGACACGGGTCAGCGGGACGAACTTCACCCGGTGCAGAAAGGGGGTGAGCCAGTACGGGCGGCCGGGAAGGAGCGTACGGGCCTGGATGCCCCGGGCCGGGTAGGGAGTGACCTTCTTGAACCGCTGATCCGACTGGGCGCGCCCGATACGCCGGTAGACGACGCCGAGATGGTCGGCGGGCACCACGCACCAGCCCGTCCAGGACCCCAGCTTGCCGGCCCCGTATCCGGCGATTGCCCCCGGCCGCTGGGGCCGGCGCCGTCGTCCGCGGCGCAGCGCCGGTGTACGTGCTCTCACGGCGGCCAGACCGATCACGACCCCACCGGTCACCACCAGGACCATCAGCAACTGGATCACCGAGCCCCTCCCCCTTCACGAAGCCGCAGATGTACCGCGAGTACCGTCGCCGACCACTGGTCGTACCAGTCCACGTACCGTTCGTTCTGCGGGTTGCGCAGCGTCGGGAAGAAGCCGGGACCGTCGGCCCGGTCCGTGAAGCGCTGGTACGTGGGCACGGTGACGTCGGGCGAGAGGCGCCAGCCGTATGCCAGGGACAGGGCCATGAAGTCGGTGTGGCGGCCGCCGCCCACCCTGGCGCGCCGGGCCTGTGCGCCGAAGCCGTGTCTGCCGCCCGAATGCCGCGACCAGAGGCGGTCGATACCGGACAGCAGCTCAGGAGGCAGCCGCCGCCCGTCCGGGCGGCGCATCCATCCGCTGCCGAGTCTGCCGACCGCCTCCAGGAGCACCGTGGTCGTGAGCAGGTCGGCGTGTTCCGTCTCCCGCTCGGCGAGGAGCGCCGCCAGCCTGCCCAGCGCGTCAGGGACGGAGAAGCGGGCCGTTGCCGGAGGCGGCGCGGGGGGAGGGGCCTGGAGAGGCGCGGGCGGCGGTGGCGGGGAGCCGGCGGGCCGGTGGAGCCGGCGCAGCAGCCGTAACTCCTCAGGGCCGGGCAGCGAGCCGTTCCGGGCATCGAAGTACCAGCTGCTGGCGAGCAGGTAGTTGCGTTCCCCGCGTAACAGGATCGGGAAGAACTCCCGGCTGTGACGCTGCCCTTCGAGGATCTCGCGGGTGACGTCCTCGGAATCCTCGGCCTCCGGCGACATCAGGACGACCATCGCCAGGGCTTGTCCGATCCGCGCCCTGATCGTGGCCAGATAGTCGTCGCCCCAGGTGAGATGCCCCAGCGACCAGACGGGCAGACCGGCGCCCGACAACTGGCCCAGCAGCCGTTCGCCGTAGTCCGTGTCCGGGCGGGCATAGCAGACCACCACCGACGGCGGCGCGGGATCGTCCGTGGGCCGGTGCGCGCGGGAGCGCGTGATGTCCAGCACTTCGCCCGGAGCGCGAACGGCGCTCTCCGGTGCCTCGCCGCGCAGGACACGGGCCAGTTCCGCCGCCTTCTCGTCGAACGCGGGCCCGCTGAGTCTCCGGAAGTCCATCCAGACGCGCGTGGCGGCGAACGGCGGAATGCAGGCGTCGCCGCAGAGCACGGGGATCAGCCTCATGCCGCGCTCGCCCGACGCGTGCACCAGGGCCGCGTACTCCTGCCGTGCCCAGTGCTCGGTCATGGTGCGCGGGCCGACGACCTGGATGCCGTGGGTGGAGCTGCGGATCGCGGCTTCCAGCTCGTGGACCACCACATCGCCCGGTCGCAGGCTGCATCTGTCGAAGAAGACCCGTACGCCGTCGTTCCGCAGCCGATGGGCGAGCAAACCGGCCCAGTCCGCGTCGTCCTCGGCGTAAGAGATGAACACGTCGTACACCGTGTTACCCCCGTCAAAGCGCGGAGATTGCGCTCCAGTCGGACAAGGATAGCGATCGGGGCGTACGACGACAGCGGATCGCGGCAACGGCCCCCACCGGGTGCCCTCGTCACCGGGTGGGACCGATCCGCCTATGCCTCAGTAGCGCAGACCGTTCCGGGCGGCCTGTGCCTCCAGCGCCCCGACCAGTGCGGGCTCCGCGCCCAGCGCGATCAGGACCAGGGGCCGGCGGCCGTGCCGCCCTATCTCGAACCGGTGTATGGCCAGGAACAGCGACACATGGGTCATCCGCCTCAGCGTGGCGGCCTCCCGCCAGGGCACCGCGTCCCGGACGCCGCCGAACGGGCCGGTGACGGCCACGCCGTCGGCGTGGAGCAGGCATCTCCCGCCCCCGCGACGGGACATGACGGCACGCCACGCCAGGCGCAGCCCGTACAGGACGAGTACCACGGCGATCATCACGGCGCCCTTGAGCAACGCGGCATTGGGCCGGATGAAGATCAGCGCCGTCACCAGGGCCGCGACCGCGAACGTGACGAAGCGCAGGGCGAACTGGGTGAGGGCGCCCACCACACCCACGACGGGGAATCCGGCGGGCGGTGCACCGGTACCGTTCGGGTTCGGCCGGCCGGCCGTCGCGGCTCCGCCGGACCCCCGCGGTGACGGCCTCGTTCTCCGGAACATACGTCCCCCTGGGATCTCATGGGTCGGTGGTACGGCCGCTCGCCGCCGGGCGCGTTCTCCGCTCACGGAAGGAAGCGTCGCCTTGGCAGCGACACTAGGGCGAGCCCAGGTATGACACCAGCGATGGGATCGCATGCGATCTATGTGCTGATGGAATGTGTCGCACGGCGGCGGGCTGCGGCCGGGCGGCCGGGCGGCCGGTCCGGGCGAACGGGAACGGGAACGGGAACGGAAGGGGTCCGTATGGATACCGAGGCACTGCGCCTCCTGGTGGCCGTCGCCGAAACAGGGTCGTTCACCAAGGCGGCCGTCCGGCTCGACTACACCCAGTCCGCGGTGTCACGGCGCATCGCCGCACTGGAACAGAGTGTGGGCGGCCCGCTGTTCGAGCGGTTACCGAGGGGCGTACGGCTCAGTCCGGCCGGACGGGTGCTGCACCGGCACGCCCTGAAGGTGCTCGACCGGCTGGCGCGGGCCGATCGGGAACTCGCCGTACTCCACGCCGGAAGCGGCGGGCTGTTGCATGTGGGCGGGTTCGCCACGGCCCATATCTCCTTGCTGCCGGCGGCCCTGCGGGCGCTGGGCGAGTCCCGGCCGGACGTCGAGACCGTCGTGGTCGAGGCCCCGAGCGCGGTCCTGATGGAGCGCCTCGCCGACGGGGCGCTCGACCTCGCCGTCATCAGCGACTATCCCTACGGGCTGCCGTCCGCCGACGGGGTCACGACCACCCCGCTGTGCGAGGACGAACTGTTCGTCGCCCTCCCGCGCGGACACCCGCTCGCCTCGGCGGGACCGGTCGACCTGCGCGATCTGAGTGACGAGGCATGGGTCCAGCATGCGTACGGCGACCGGCCCACGCTGCTCGCCGACGCCTGGGCGCGGATCGGCGGCGCCCCCGGGAAGATCATCAGGATCGCCGAGTGGACCGGGAAGTTCGGCTATGTGGCCGCCGGGCTCGCGGTGGCCCTGGTGCCCTCACTCGCCGCGTGGGCCGTCCCGGCCGATATCGCGCTGTGCCGCCTCACCGACCCGGCCCTGCGGCGGACCGTCCATGTGGCCCGGCCCACCACCCCGCTCCCGGCCGCACGGGAGCTGGAGGAGCTGCTGCGCGTCGCCGCCGCGCGGTGAGGCCCGCCGAGCGCCGGGACGGCCGGGCACCCGCCCCGGCGCGCGGGCGGGACCGGTGACGGTGGTGTGACGGGCCGTCCGCCGGTAAATGGCTGGTGCGGGATCGCGCGGCGGGTCTACTCTTCATTCCGTTCCGCCGGCCGGTTCGGTCGGTTGGTTGGTTCGGTTGGTTTCGGTCGTTTCGAGCAAGCAGGAGGTGAGGACCATGACGACGGTCACGGTGACGGGCTCCGCCCGTGTTCAGGAGTTCCTCGTTCCCACCCCTGTGGTCTCCGGCTGACACCCATCTCCGTGCGCCGAGCGCGCCGCCGGGACCGCCCTTCGAAGGGTCCCCCTTGAATCTCTCCACCACCGGTATGTCCTCCCACGCCTCCACCCTGGCCGACTACGGCTGGGACACCTCGTGGGAGACCGCGTTCGCCCCGTACGCCGCCGAAGGGCTGCTGCCCGGGCGGGTGCTCCGGGTCGATCGCGGACAGTGCGACGTCGTCACCGCCGACGGCACGGTCGTGCGCGCCGATACGGCCTTCGTGACGCCCCACGACCCGCTGCGGGTGATCTGCACCGGCGACTGGGCCGTCCTCGAACCCGCCGGCGGCGACCCGCGGTACGTGCGGACGTATCTCCCGCGCCGTACCGCCTTCGTCCGCTCCACATCCTCCAAGCGGTCCGAGGGACAGATCCTCGCCGCCAACGTCGACACGGCGATCATCGCGGTCTCCCTCGCCGGGGAACTCGACCTCGGCCGGGTCGAACGCTTCCTCGCCCTGGCGTGGGAGAGCGGGGCGGTACCCGTCGTCGTCCTCACCAAGGCCGATCTCGTACCGGACGCGACGGGGCTCTCGTACCTCGTCGCCGATGTCGAGAGCGTCGCCCCGGGCGTCGAGGTCCTGCCCGTCAGCTCGCACACCGGCGGCGGCATGGACGTGCTGCGCGCGGTCGTCGCGGGCGGTACCAGTGTGCTGCTCGGCGTCTCCGGCGCCGGGAAGTCCACCCTCGCCAACGCGCTCACCGGCGAGGACGCCATGGACGTCGAGGCGATCCGCGACGTCGACGGCAAGGGCCGCCACACCACGACCACCCGCAACCTGCTCCCGCTGACCGGCGGGGGAGTCCTCATCGACACCCCCGGCCTGCGGGGTGTCGGCATGTGGGACGCGACGACCGGCGTGAACCAGGTCTTCGCGGAGATCGAGGCGCTGGCCGCCGACTGCCGCTTCCACGACTGCGCCCACGGCAGCGAGCCCGGCTGCGCGGTACTCGCCGCGGTCGAGTCCGGCGCGCTGCCCGAACGACGTCTGGAGAGCTTCCGCAAGCTGCTGCGGGAGAACCAGTACATCGTGGCCAAGACCGACGCCCGGGTACGCGCCGAACTGCGCCGCGAGTGGCGTATCAAGGGCGCGCAGGGACGCGCCGCGATGGAGGCCAAACGCGGGCGTCACACCCGCTGACGCCGCGGGGCCGGTGACGGGGCCCGCCCGTCACCGGCCCGGCCGACCGGCCCTACTCCGACTCCTGCTCCAGACCCCAGCTGTGGATCTTCCTCGGGTGGATCCGGATCAGTTCCTGGCTGAAGTGCGGCCCCAGGTCGTGGGGCCCCGTCAGCAACTCGGCCTCGCCCCGGACCTCGACCCCGCGCACCCGCCACGGCCGCAGACTCAGGATGTCGTCCACCACCAGCGCGACCTTCGGATTCGACTGGAGGTTGCGCCACTTCTTGGTGGTCGCCAGGGCATAGCCCCCGATCAGGATCGTCCCGTCCTCCTGGGGAAAGAAACCGACGGGATTCGCCTGCGGCTGCCCCTTCGGGTCGACGGTCGCGAGCCGCCCCAGCCGCTGGGTCGCGAGATAGGCACGCTCGGTCTCGGTGAAATCGGTCATGATCACACCCTCACACGCCCGGACACCTCCCCGGTATCGGCCCCCGGATGTAGGCCCTGCCCGTACGAGCGCCGTTACCCCGCGATCACCGCGCCCAGCCAGGCACCGGCGATCAGCAGACAGGCGAACAGCTCGACCAGGATGCTCGTCCCGGCGGCGCGCATCATCTGGCGGGTCGCCGACACGGCCTGGCCGTGGCCGCCGAGACGGTGGCGTTCGCGGAGGTAGACGCCGCCGACGAAGCCGGGGATCGCACCCACCACCGGGACCACCACGAAGCCCACGACCGCGCCGACGCCCGCCCAGGCCGCCGTCCGGCCGGTGGCGCCGGAGTCCCGGATCCGCCGGGTGGGCATCAGCCACAGCACCACCTGGACCAGGAGCAGCAGGGCCGTCGACGCGACCAGCAGCCCCCAGGCGAGACCGGTCTGCTCGTGCAGGGCCCACCAGAGCATCGCGGCCCATACGAGCCAGCGGCCCGGTACCCCGGGCACCAGGACCCCGGCGAGCCCGAACGCGATGACACCCCCCAGGAGCACCTCCTGCCACACACCACCCACGCACCCAGGTTCCCCCACACCGGCCACCCCCGCCTCTCGTGGCTCGATCCGGACTCCGGTCCTCCGGGCGGAGCAGATCGGCGGCGGAGCCGTCGGACGGGCTCCGGCGCAGGTCGGGCCCGCCTTTCCCGGACGAGGCCGACGGGGACCGGCGGGACCGGGGTGACGAAAGGCCGACAGCTTTGAAAGGGCCCGTTTTACCGGCCGGTTCCCGGTGGACTATTAAGGACATGAGTCAGCAGGGGGAGACGTCCACCGCCGCGGTCGACGACTGGTGGAACCGGCTCTACGACGAACCGGTGTCCGCGCCGGGACGGGACCCCGTTCACCCGGAGAGACCGCCGGGGGACGCGAGCCTCGACGACCACTTCGCCTCCGCCGCGGCGGCGACGGCGCCGACCACGGACCCGCCCGCGCCCGAAAGACCCCGGGCCTGGTGGGAGCCCGATGACGACTCCGTACCCGACGATCCCCCGGCCGGCCCCGACCCCGGATCCGCCACGGACCGGCCGGCTCCCGAGGACGGCGACCCGTGGTCGCCCGACGACGTGACCGACGACGGCCCGCCGGAGGCGGCGCCCGTCGCCGGGGAGTGCATACCGTCCGCTCCGGCTCCCGGCGTACCCGATCCCAGGACCCCGGCCGACACCGACGTACCGAACATGCTGGACATACCGGATGCGCCGGAGTCGGTGGCCGACGGGCATCCCGGATTCATCGGCGACCGGCCGCCGACCTACGACGCCGAACCCACCGCCCTGCCCGCCGCCGACCCCGAGCGGTTGGGCGAGCCCATCACCGACACCGTCGTCGACGGCGCCCGGTACGGCACCTGGACGCTGCGCGCCGCCTCCGTCCGCGGCGACTCCGCTCGCTATCGGGGCGACCCCCGCAAGGACGCCCTGCTCACGGCCCGGTTCGGCACCGGGGACGGCGCCCTGGTGCTGATCGCCGTCGCCACCGGCCCCCGCGTCGCACCCGACGCCCACCGCACGGCGGCCGACGCCTGCCGGCTCATCGGCGGCGCGGTCGGCCGCAGCCACGCCCGGCTCTCCGACGACATCAGGGCCGACCGCCGCGAGGACCTCGGAGCCGGACTGCACCGGCTCACCGACAGGGTCGTCGGCCGGCTCCGCGCCGACGCCGCCGAACGCGGCGCCGACGACCCCGCCGTCGGCCTGCGCTGCCTGCTGCTGACCGCGGACCCCCGCTGCCGCAACCGGATCTTCTTCGGGATCGGCCCCGGCGGACTCTTCCGGCTCCGGGACGGCTCCTGGGAGGACATCGAACCGGCCGTCCCGCCCGCCGGACCCCGCGACGACGACGGGCCCGCCGACCCGCCGGCACCCCCTTACGAGCCGTTCCGCTTCCGGGCCTGCGCCGCCCGCCCCGGTGACACCCTGCTCCTCTGCGGCCCCGGATTCGCCGACCCGCTGCGCGAGGCGCCCGGCCTCGGCGACGAACTGGCCCGGCGCTGGCACCCCGGCGGACCTCCCGGCCTGGCCGGATTCCTCGCCGACGTCCAGCTGAGAGTCAAGGGGTACGCGGACGACCGCACCGCCGTCGCCGTCCACGACACCCCCGGCTGACCCCGCGCCCCCGGGCCGACCGGGGCCGCCGAGGAGGCGGGAATCCCCGTGCCGTGGGTTGATGGACCTTCAGGCGGTCACCGCGAGGAAGGATGCCCATTTCCATGGCCAAGCAGAACGTGGCGGAACAGTTCGTCGACATTCTCGTCCGCGCGGGCGTCCAGCGCCTCTACGGAGTCGTCGGCGACAGCCTCAACCCCGTCGTCGACGCCATCCGCCGCACCCCCGACATCGAATGGATCCAGGTCCGCCACGAGGAGACCGCCGCCTTCGCGGCCGGGGCCGAGGCCCAGATCACCGGCAAGCTGGCCGCCTGTGCCGGCTCCTGCGGCCCCGGCAATCTCCACCTCATCAACGGCCTCTACGACGCCCACCGCTCGATGGCGCCCGTTCTCGCCCTCGCCTCGCACATCCCGTCCGGCGAGATCGGCCTCGGCTACTTCCAGGAGACCCATCCGGACCAGCTCTTCCGCGAGTGCTCCCACTACAGTGAGCTGATCTCCAACCCCCGGCAGATGCCCCGGCTGCTGCACACCGCGATCCAGCACGCCATCGGCCGCAGCGGGGTGAGCGTCGTCTCCCTCCCCGGCGACATCGCCGCCCGGCAGGCACCGGAGAAGACCGCCGAGAGCGCGCTGGTCACCGCCCGCCCCTCGGTACGCCCCGGCGACGGCGAGATCGACAAGCTCGTCCGCATGATCGACGAGGCCGACCGGGTCACCCTCTTCTGCGGCAGCGGCACCGCGGGCGCCCATACCGAGGTGATGGAGTTCGCCGAACGGGTGAAGTCCCCGGTCGGCCACGCCCTGCGCGGCAAGGAGTGGATCCAGTACGACAACCCCTTTGATGTGGGCATGAGCGGACTCCTCGGCTACGGCGCCGCCTACGAGGCCACCCACGAGTGCGATCTGCTGATCCTGCTCGGTACCGACTTCCCGTACAACGCCTTCCTTCCCGACGATGTGAAGATCGCCCAGGTCGACATCCGCCCGGAACACCTGGGCCGCCGCTCCAAGCTCGACCTCGCCGTCTGGGGCGACGTCCGGGAGACCCTGCGCTGTCTCAACTCCCGCGTCCGGGTCAAGAACGACCGCCGCTTCCTCGACAAGATGCTGAAGAAGCACGCCGACGCGCTGGAAGGCGCCATCAAGGCGTACACGCGGAAGGTCGACAAGCACATCCCGATCCATCCCGAGTACGTCGCGTCCGTCCTCGACGAGCTCGCCGACGACGACGCGGTCTTCACCGTCGACACCGGGATGTGCAACGTCTGGGCCGCCCGCTACATCTCCCCCAACGGCCGCCGCCGGATCATCGGCTCGTTCAGCCACGGCTCCATGGCCAACGCCCTGCCGCAGGCGATCGGCGCCCAGTTCACCGACCCCGGCCGCCAAGTCGTCTCGATGTCGGGCGACGGCGGATTCACCATGCTGATGGGCGACTTCCTCACCCTCGTCCAGTACGACCTGCCGGTGAAGGTCGTCCTCTTCAACAACTCGTCCCTCGGCATGGTCGATCTGGAGATGCTCGTCGCCGGGCTCCCGTCCTACGGCACCCACAACCAGAACCCCGACTTCGCGGCGATCGCCCGCGCGTCGGGCGCGTACGGCATCCGGGTCGAGAAGCCGCGCCAGCTCGCGGGCGCGCTCAAGGAGGCGTTCAAGCACCGGGGGCCCGCCCTGATCGATGTGGTCACCGACCCCAACGCCCTCTCCATCCCGCCCAGGATCAGCGCCGAGATGGTGACCGGCTTCGCGCTGTCGGCGAGCAGGATGGTCCTCGACGGCGGGGTCGGGAGGATGGTCCAGATGGCCCGTTCCAATCTGCGCCATGTGCCCAGGCCCTGACCGGATCGGCTCCCGCAGAAGGCGTAGACCACATCCGTCCGCTGTGGGAAAAAACCCCCTCCCCGGGCGTCTTGACCATTTCGTCATGCGTGGCCCACCGCCGAACAGGGCAGGGCTCTCGTGGAATGGTCGGTACGCACCGTCGTGACGAGGAGTCCGGCGTTCAACGGGTGGGGATGATGACAGGGCGTCAGGGAGGGGCCGGTTCCGCCTCGGGCGGATCCGGCCGGTACGGGGGACGACAGCCCGGACGGGACCATGGAGGGGAGCGACTGCACCGGCGGATGGGGTGCGGGGATCTGAAGTCCGTCCCGGAGGTCCGGCACGGACTGCGGGAACTGCTCGGACAGTGGGGCGACGGCGGTACCGCGGACGTCGCCGAACTGCTCGCGAGTGAACTGGTCACCAACGCGCTGATCCATACGGATCACGGCGCGGTCGTCACGGCCACGGTCGGACCGGAGACGGTCGGCACCTCCACCCTGCGGGTGGAGGTCCGCGACTTCGTGGAGGGCTTCCCGGAGCCGCCGTCCGCCCGCTCCGTGCCGCGCCACGAGCAGCCGGACCTCCTCGACACCCACGGCCGCGGCCTGGCACTGGTCCAGAGTCTGGCGGACTCGTGGGGGGTCAGGACCCAGCACGCGGGCAAGGTCGTCTGGTTCGAACTCAACGCCGCCTGCTGAGACCGGGGCCACCGGGCCGAGCGGTCCGACGGCGCGACGGAACGTGAGGAGGCCGGCCCCGGAATCCGGGGCCGGCCTCCTCACGTGACACATCGGGGACGGGAACGGCTCGCGGTCTAACCGAACTGCTGCTCCAAGTCCTTCAGCTTCCGCTCCAGGGAATCCAGCCTGGGCAGGGTCATCGTGTCGTCCTCCGCCGTCAGGTCGACGACCTTAGGCTCGGGGGCGGCCGATGCCGCGGGCTCCAGGGAGTGCATGGATCGAGGCGGCAGCTGTCCCGTTGCTATGGCAGGCTCCGCTACGGTGGCCGAACTCTCCGTCAGCGCCTGCGCGCCGCCACCGCCGGACTGGCTCGAACCGGACCCGCCCGCCGGGCTGGCGGTCAGCGCCGGAAGGTTCGGGTCGGGCATCACCCGGCCGCGGCCCCAGGCACGGTGCTGCCGGTTGAGCGCCTTTATGCGGGCGCGGTCCAGCTTCGCCTGGTCCCGGGTGCGCATCTTGTGCTGCTTCTTCTTGACCTCTTCCTCACGGACCTCCTCGACCGCCTCGTCCAGCGTGCGGACACCCTCAAGGAGCATCAGCGACCAGGCGTTGAAGGTCTCACGAGGCGCCCGCAGCCAGCGGACGACGCGGATCTGCGGCAGCGGGCGGGGCACCAGACCCTGCTCGCGCAGGGCGGCCCGGCGGGTCTGCTTCAGGGCGCGGTCGAAGAGGACCGCGGCCGAGAGGGACATCCCGGCGAAGAAGTGCGGCGCGCCCGCGTGGTCCACACCCCGGGGAGCGTGCACCCAGTTGAACCAGGCCGCGGCGCCCGCGAACGTCCACACCAGCAGGCGGGAGCCGAGGGCCGCGTCACCGTGGCTGGCCTCGCGGACGGCGAGCACCGAGCAGAACATCGCCGCGCCGTCGAGACCGAAGGGCACGAGGTACTCCCAGCCCCCCGACAGGTTCAGGTTCTGCCGGCCGAAGCCGACCAGACCGTGGAAGGAGAGCGCGGCGGCCACCGCGGCACAGCAGAAGAGGAGTACATAGGAAGCCGAGGCGTACATGGCTTCCTTGCGCCTGCGGCGCTCCTCACTCCGTTCCCAGGAATCTTCCGGTTGCGTCTTGGTGGCGGCCTTCTTGCCGCGCTGGACCACGACGATCGCGACCAGGACTCCCACGAGCATCACGCCGCCGGGAAGCAGCCAGGATAGCGATATGTCTCTCATGTTGTTGGCGTCCCTTTACATCTGCGTCGCGGTAGGCGGTCGGCCGCCATACTGACCGAAGTCCGGGCGATCCCAGGAGAGTTTGGTGGCAAGAGAACGCCAATGGGGCCATACGGCATACGGATAGATACGAATTCCTCGAACTGCCGTACGGGCAGTGGGAGTTGCGTACGATTTATATCACCCGGAGGGGGGGTGTGACATCCGGAGCGTGACAACGGTTCAGGCTCTTCCGACGAGGCGTCAGCAGCTGTCCGTACGCCTCTCCGGGCCGTCCGCCCGCCCGGGTTCAGACGTTCGGCAGCAGCCGGGCCACCCGGTCCGCGTCACAGGTCCGCGGGCAGGTGACACAGGTGTCGTCCGGGCGCAGTGTATAGAACATGCAGCAGCTCGCGCGGTCCCGGGTGGAGAGTCGCTCGCCCGAAGGGCCGGACAGGGTACGGAAGCCGGGTGTGCCGACGTACGGCTTCACGGTGCCGGGCAGCAGCTCCTGAAGCTCCGTCATGGCCCGCTGCTGCTCGCCCAGGCGCTCGCCGACGAACCAGAGACCCTCGACGACCTCGTCCGTCACCATGCCCCACAGTGCGCGGCGACCGCGCCGCATCCGCGGCGCGAAGCCCTCCAGCAGCGGGCTCATGTGATCGGCGACGGCGGTCCTGACCTCGTCGCGCAGCGCCGCCTCGTCCCGGACGACCCGGGCGCCGGGCAGCCGGGCGGCCGGATCGCCCGGCAGGCAGGCGAAGTCGGTCACCCGGACCGCCAGCCGGCCGAGGGCCCGCTGATACGCCACTCCGGCCGGGTCGACGCGCGGTACGCGGCGGCCGAGGAACCAGGGGACGGTGATCAGCAGCAGGGCGGGCCAGGCGTAGCGGTGCAGCCCGAAGCTCGCGACCACGTCGGGGCGGGCCTCCTCGCCGTAGTCGCGGCGGATCTGGTCGGCGTCCCAGGCGAGGAAGCCGTCGAGCGCGGCGCCGCCGGCGGCCAGTTCGTCGGCCCGGAACCAGCCGTCGCCGGCCGGTACGGGGTCCCCGGGCGACAGCTCGCGGAAGGCCAGGCCCGGATACGCCTCGCCGAGGCGCGCGTAGGCGTCCGCCAGGGGTGAGGCGGGGGCGGGCAGCAGCGCGGGCAGGGTCATGCGGGACCGCCGTATCCACGATCGACTTCAGGTAAGGCTTACCTTACCCGAGCCCGCCGCTGTTTGAACGGGGCGCCCGGCCGTTATGGTGCACCACGGGAGGCCGGGCGGTCGGCGACCGGGCCCCGGCCGGCCGGAGGAGGACCCGAGTGGAGCAGGCCCCGACGCGGGACGCGGGTGTGACCCGACCCGGATCCGTACCTTCCGGAGCCGCCGCGCCGACGGGGTCGCCGCCGGCCGTGAGCGGGGACAGGAGCGGGGGCGGGGTACCACGCCCGCGCACGCCGCCGGCCGTACCGTCGCCGCGGGGCGAGGCGCGCGGATCGGCATGGCCCGAGGGCGGCCCGCCCCGGCGCGGCCCGGTGGTGGCCGACGCCCCCGAGGACGGGTATCCGTACGGCGGGACCGCCGTTCCGTTCGGGCACCGCGAGATCCGCCGCCATTCCGTACGGGAACAGATCCTCCAGGCCCTGCGTACGGCCCTCGTCGACGGGGATCTCGCCCCGGGGGAGGTCTACTCGGCACCGGCGCTCGGCCTGCGGTTCGGGGTCTCGGCGACGCCCGTACGGGAGGCCATGCAGCAACTCGCCAGTGAGGGCGCGGTCGAGGTCGTCCCCAACCGGGGCTTCCGTGTCGCCGTCCGCAGCCCCCGCGAGCGCGCCGAACTGGCCGAGGTCCGGGCCCTGATCGAGGCGCCCGTCGTCCTGCGGCTGGCCCGCACGCTCCCGGCCGGCCGATGGGCCGGACTGCGGCCCTACGCCGAAGCGACGGCCGTCGTCGCGGCCAGCGGCGACCGCGCCGGGTACGCGGAGGCGGACCGCGCCTTCCACCGCGCGATCCTGGAACTCGCGGGCAACGGCCAGTTGGTGGCCGTGGCGGAGGATCTCCACCGGCGGTCCCAGTGGCCGCCGAAGGGCACATGCCTGGTCGCGGACGCGGCCCAGCACATGCGTCTGCTGAACGCGCTGGAGACGGGCAACGGAACGGCGGCGCGGACGGAGATCCTGAACCACTTCGGTGACGGCACCGCCACGGAATAGCCCGGAGCGGGCCCTCGTGGAAGTGCGGCCCTCGGGCCGGGGTCTCGGCGTTGCCGAGGCTCAGGCTGCGGGTTCCGGGGACTGGTGGGGGACGCGGTCCGCCAGCCAGACCGGGACGCCGCCCAGCAGGCGGTACAGGCGGCCCGCCTCGGAGCGCAGGCGGTGTGCCTCCGGCTCCGGTTCGCAGTCCGCGAGGGCCGCGAGCGCCGGGGCCGCACCGATCAGATAGCCCAGCTCCACCCGGAGCCGCAGCGCCTCCGAGAAGCCGTGCCGGGCCTCCGCGGTCTCGCCCTCCCGGAGGGCGATCCGGGCCAGGTGGTGGAAGGTGAACGACATCAGCAGCCGGTCGCCGCCCGCGGCGGCACCCTCGTGCGCCCTGCGGTACGCCGCCCGCGCGGCCTGTGGTGAATCCGCGATGTGCTCGGCGAGCAGCCCCCGCCGGAAGTCCAGCAGCGGTCGCGCGGGCGAGGTCGGCGAGAGCAGGGCCGCGGCCCTGCCGAGCGCCGTCCTGGCCTCGTCGGCCCGGTCGCGTACCCCGAGGACGGTGGCCGCGTACGCCAGCCTGCCGCGTTCGCACGCCGCGCCCCCGCGCTCCTCGTCGTCCCGGGCCCCCGCCTCGGCGGTCCGCAGGGCGTCCTCCGCGTCGGCCCAGCCGTCCCCCGTGTACATGCACCGCTCCACCAGGAGCCCGACCCGTTCCAGCGCGGCGGCGGGATCCGCCGCGTGCGGCGCGAGCAGGGCCGCCGCGTCCGTCCAGCAGCCGCGCGAACGCAGCCGCCACACCGCGGTCCGGAGTGGATCGTCACCCGCTGTGGTCCCGAAACCAGACATGGCGGTGTGCGCCACTACGCCCTCCCCGAGCACGCCGTCGAGCTGTTGAGTATGGGGAATCTCAGCATGGATCGGCCCGCCGGGCCAAGGGGTTGAGTGAATCAATTCACAATCTTTGGCCCCGAGGTGCGTGACGATCCGTGATATTGATCCACAAGACGCCCTCGATGCGCGTCAACAGCGACGATTCATCCGAGGCCCATGATCGTCGGGGAGTTGGCGATCTTGGCCCGCTCGATGCGCCGAACTGTCAGCAAGGCGGGCCCCGTTCATCCCCGGGACCGGCGCCGCCGCGCTCCCGCGCCGGGTCGCGCCGGCCCTCGCCCGCCGGGCCCGGCGAGAGGTGCGTGGTATAGGCATGTTCACGCGCCCTCACCGGGATCCGGTCGCCTGAAAGAGGTGAAGGAGACGGTCGTGTACAAGTCGCCGGGGCGCGGCGGACGGAGCCATGAACGGGTGACGAAGCTGTGCAGCGGCCCGTCGAGCAGGGCGGCGCGCGGCAGGGTCAGCCCCAGGGCCCGCTCCAGGGCTCCCAGGGCGTCGCGCGCCCCCGACAGCCCCCGGTGGGGCGCGCACGGGTCCTCGTCGCCCCGCCATTCCCCGGTCGTCCCGGGGAAGCCGTCGAGCGCCAGCCACGGCGGTATCTCCCCGGTCCAGCGCGGCTCGACGTCCCCGGCCGTCACATCGAACGCGCATACCTCCTCTCCGTCGATCCCGACGGAGAGATGGAAGCGGGTCCGGGTCCGGTCGTAGCTGTTGACGCTGTGCCAGACGACCACCGCCCGGGTCCCGGTGGACGCGGCGGCGGCCGGGGAGGCGAACCGCTCCTCGCCGAAGCTCTTGGGGTCGCCGTCGAAGGCGAAGCTCCACCCGGGGGCCGCCTGCCCGACCCGGGCCAGGGCCCGGTCGCCGTACGAGGTACTCCCGAGCGCCAGGTCCAGCCCGCGTCTCGCGTCCCACCTGCTGAGGAGCGGATACAACCCGTCCGGCCCGGGAAGCACCTCCCGCCGCGGGCCGCCGCCGGGTCCGGGGCCGCCTCCGCCCGGGTCCTTGAGCCGCGCCGGCAGCCCCGCCGGATCGGGGTCGGCGACGAACACGACCCGATAGCCGTCGCGGAACCGTTCCGGCGCCTCGTCCTCCAGCCAGGAGAGACCCACCGGATCGTCCCCGGGCGTCTCTCCGGACCGGTCCCGCTCCGGCCCCGCGAACTCGCCCCGGGGCAGGGCCAGCAGCAGCCGGGCCCGCTCCGGGGTGATCACCGGACCCAGTACCGGATCCGCGAGCAGTCCCAGCGGTGCCAGATGGTCGGGGCCCAGGGGCCGCCAGTGGGGGAGCGCGGCCCACAGCAGCCGCCACGCCTCGTTCCACCGGCCCCAGCGGGCCGACGCCCGTGCCTCGTCGGCCGCGTCGCCGAGCGGCCCGTCGGCCGTGAAGCGATACGTCCCCTCCCGCGCCACCCGCAGTGCCTCCTCCGCAGTCTCCCGCGCCTCGCGCGTCGTACAGCGGGCGAGCAGCATCCACGTCCTGCCGGTGGGGCCGTAGTGCCGTGCGGTGGCCGCGAAGCCCGCCGCGGCCACCGGGAGCAGATCGGGGGCGTACACCGGATCGACCGCGAGGGCGTCCGCCGAGAACCCCGAGTGCGCCGAGAACCCCGAGGCCTGTGCCGAGAGCAGACACTCCAACTGTCCCCGCAGCGCCCCGGCCCTCGGTCTGCCGTACTCCCCGGCTTCCCGCAGCAGGGTCAGGGCCTCCTCGTACTCTCCGCGCAGCGCCGCCCGCCGGGCCCGCTCCACCGCGGCGTCCTGTGCCCGCGTCGTGTCGTTGACGAGCGGCGGGCGCTCGCCCCGCTCGGCCTTGTAGGCGGCCGAGCGGTGGAAGGACCGGTGCAGATGCTCCATGTAATGGCGGAAGGACGGATAGCGGTCGGGCGGCGCGGCCCGCCAGGACGCGTACTCGTACACCGCCCACTCGCCGTCCGCGTCCCGGTCCAACGGATCGATCAGGATCAGCGTCATATCCGTCTCCGCGTGCAGACCGAACGACCGGTGCCACATCCCGGCCTCCAGCAGCTCCTCCGGCGACGCGTCCTCGTCCGGCACTCCGAAGACCTCGGCGAGGCCCCACTCGTCCTCGTACAGCCGGATCTCCCGGGTCCCGGCCAGCCGGTAGACGGGATGGGCGGCCGGCCGCCAGCCGTCGCTGATCCGCAGGAACGTGTCGAGCGACGGCGGCAGCCGATGGCCGATCCGCTCCTCCAGGGCGGCGATGTCCGCGTCCGACGCCCCCGGAAGGCCGAGCCACCGGGCCGCGATCAGCTCCTGATCCGACTCGTCCTGCTCGTCCTCCCCACCCGCCTCGCCGGGGACCCGCGCGTCCGCCCACTCCCCGCTCCACCGGGTCAGGAACTCCCGCCAGTCGAACGGGGATCCGATCGTCGTCTCGCCTGTCGAGGTCATACGGCGATGGTGGCACCCGCCACTGACAACGGAGCCGGCCGTGGCCCCCGCCGCAGGTCAGCTCATCCGCAGGGCCAGGAAGAAGTCCAGCTTGTCCTCCAGGCGCGACAGATCACGGCCCGTCAGCTGCTCGATCCGCCCCACCCGGTAGCGCAGGGTGTTGACATGCAGATGGAGCCGTGTCGCGCACCGGGTCCACGAGCCGTCGCTGTCGAGGAACGCCTCCAGGGTCGGGATCAGCTCCGCGCGGTGGCGCCGGTCGTACTCCCGCAGCGGGTCCAGCAGCCGGGCGGTGAAGGCCCGGCGGACGTCGTCGGGGACGAACGGCAGCAGCAGGACGTGCGACGCGAGTTCGTGGTGGCCCGCCGCGCACACCCGGCCCGGGCGGGCGGCGGCGACCCGGCGGGCGTGCCGCGCCTCCTCCAGCGCGCCGCGCAGCCCCTCCGCCGACGAGACCGCGGCGCTCACCCCGATGGTGAGCCGCCCGTCGCCGTCGAGACCGGCCGTCAGGGGTTCGCGCACCGCCGCCAGCAGGGCGTCCGCGTGCAGGGACTCCTCGGTGGCTGGGGTGTCCCCGGTGGGCGGCAGCGCCGACAGCGGTACGAGGGCGATCGCCTCGCCACCCGTATGGGCGACGGCGATCCGCTCGCCCGGTTCGGCACCGACGGCCGACGGGTCGACGAGGATCTCCTCCAGCAGGGCGCGGGCGAGCGGGCCCGATCCGCCGGAGTCCGCGGCGTCCTCCGCGGTGCCCTCCTGGCCCCGGTCGACCCGGGCCACCACGACCTGCCAGTGCGGCGCGGTCTCCGCGCCCGGGAGCAGGACCGGGGCCGCCACCCGCAGCCGGGCCGCGACCTCGGCGGGCGCCGCGCCCGTCCGGACCAGCTCCAGCACCTCCTGGGCCAGTCGGCGGCGTACCGTACGGGCCGCGTCCCTGCGGTCCCGCTCCACGGCGATCAGCTGGGTCACGCCCTGGAGCAGATCGAGCCGGGCGGCGGGCCAGTCGGCGGCGTCCGCCTCGACGGCGAGCAGCCAGTCGGAGAGCGCGTCGTCCCCGCGGGCCGGGCTCCGGACGTCCCCCGCGGCGGCCGGGGTCCGGTCGGCGGGACCGACGGGAAACAGGGAGTACGTCGTCCCCGCCACGGTCACCCGGTGCGGCGCCCGGCGGCCGGCGCGCTCGGCCGCCTGGTGCTCGGTGGCCAGCGCCGTCCGTACGGCGGTGGACGGCGCCGCGGCCTCCGGGGTGTCCCCGGGCCCCGCGATCCGCCGTCCGGTGGGGGAGAGCAGCCAGGCCCGCAGGTCCAGATCGGAGCCCAGGAGACCGAGGACGACCTCGGGGCCGCCGCCCGCCGGGCCCGCGGTCATCATCCGCCGGTGCCGGTCCACGACCGCCGCGAGATCGTCCGCCCGCTCGCCCGACACCTGCCGCACCACGTACTCGGTGATCGTCGCGAAGGCCACCGCCTCGTTGACGGCGAACAGCGGCAGCCGGTGCCGGGCGCAGGCCGCGGCCAGATCCTCCGGTACGGCCCCCAGCTCAGCCTCCCCGGCCGCGAGACCCGCCACCCCGGCCCTGGCCAGGATCCGGACGAAGGGCTCCGAGTCCGCCGGGGCGTGCCGCCACGCGAGGCCGGTGAGCACCAGCTCACCGCCCGACAGATAGCGGCTGGGGTCCCGCAGGTCCGTGGTCATCACCCCGCGTACCGCGCGGTCCAGCTCGTCGTCCCCGCCGAGCAGCCGCAGCCCCAGCGCGTCGTTCTCCAGCAGTGCGCGCAGCCGCATTCCGTAGCCGCCGATCCGTTTCTCGTAGCCCGTGGTGTGCATGGTGTACGGGGGTGTTTCCGGGGCTCCGCTGTGACGTCCCGGTCACCGGCGGTACCGGCCCACCGCGCCCAGGTTCCCGTCTTTCCCTTGTCTGAATCTACAAGAAGTCCGTACGGACCAGCCAACTCCTTCAGGGGTTCGGTGACTGCACCGGGTGGAGCACGGCTCTGTGTACTGAAGCTGCGCCGTGTGCATCACCAGGACGACCGCCCGCACGACCGGGACGACCGCCCGCGCGCCTCGCCGAGGCCGGGACAGCCACAGAAGAGAGCCAGCGCATGGAATTCCTCCGGCCCGCCACCTGGGACGAGGCCCTCGCCGCCAAGGCCGCGCACCCCACCGCCGTCCCCGTCGCGGGGGGTACGGACATCATGGTGGAGATCAACTTCGACCACCGCAGACCCAGCCACCTGATGGACCTCACCAGGATCGGTGAACTGGGCCGGTGGGAGGTGGGCGAGGACTCCGTGCGGCTCGGCGCGTCCGTCCCGTACACCCGCATCATCGAACACCTGGGGACCGAGCTGCCCGGACTGGCGCTCGCCGCCCGTACCGTCGCCTCCCCCCAGATCCGCAACCGGGGCGGCGTCGGCGGCAACCTGGGCACCGCGTCCCCGGCCGGGGACGCCCATCCGGCGCTGCTCGCCGCGGGCGCCGAGGTGGAGGCCGCCTCCGTACGGGGGACCCGGCTCATCCCGATCGACGACTTCTACACCGGCGTCAAACGCAACGCCCTCGCCCCCGACGAACTGATCCGGGCCGTCCGGATCGCCCGCGCCGACGGGCCCCAGCAGTTCGCCAAGGTCGGCACCCGCAACGCGATGGTGATCGCGGTCTGCGCCTTCGGCCTCGCCCTCCACCCCGCCACCCGGACGGTCCGTACCGGTATCGGATCCGCCGCCCCCACCCCCGTCCGGGCGAAGACGGCCGAGGAGTTCCTCGGCGCGGCGCTGGAAGAGGGCGGATTCTGGGAGAACGGGAAGGTCGTCACCCCCTCCGTGGCCCGTGAGTTCGCCGGCCTCGCCGCCGGGGCCTGCGACCCCATCGACGACGTCCGAGGCACCGCGGCCTACCGGCGCCACGCCGTCGGCGTCCTGGCCCGCCGCACCCTGACCTGGGCCTGGGAGGAGTACCGGACCGGGACCGGACCCGGGAACACGCACACCACGACCGAGGGAGCGGCCTGATGCGGATCAGTCTCACCGTCAACGGACGGCGCGAAGTGGCCGACGATGTCTGGGAGGGCGAGAGCCTGCTGTACGTCCTCCGGGAACGGCTGGGCCTCCCCGGCTCCAAGAACGCCTGTGAACAGGGCGAATGCGGATCCTGCACGGTCCGGCTCGACAATGTCCCCGTCTGCTCCTGTCTCGTCGCCGCGGGCCAGGCCGAGGGCCGGGACGTCGTCACCGTCGAAGGGCTCGCCGACCACGCCCGCCGCCGAACCGAACACGCCCGCCGCCGCGCCGGGCACCCCGCCGAAGACACGGCGACAGCCCCCGGCGACGACCTGGCCCCGATCCAGCGGGCGTTCGTCGAAGCCGGCGCCGTCCAGTGCGGCTTCTGCACCCCCGGCCTCCTCGTCGCCGCCGACGAACTGCTGGAACGCCGGCCCGAACCCTCCGACGCCGATATCCGCGAGGCGCTCTCCGGCAATCTCTGCCGCTGTACCGGCTACGAGAAGATCCTCGACGCCGTCCGGCTCGCCGCCGCCCGCCGGCCGGCCGAGGAGGGCACCGCGCGATGACCGTCACCGGCACCCCCACCGGACTCACCCAGGGCTCCCGCACCCGTGGCGGTATCGGCGAGTCCACCCTCCGCCCCGACGGCACCCTCAAGGTCACCGGCGAGTTCGCCTACTCCTCCGACCTGTGGCACGAGGACATGCTGTGGGGCCACACCCTGCGCTCCACCACCGCCCACGCCGAGATCCGTTCCATCGACATCTCCCGGGCCCTCGCCGTCCCCGGGGTGTACGCCGTCCTCACCTACGAGGACCTGCCCACCGCCGTCACCCACTACGGCCTGGAGATCAAGGACACCCCCGTCCTCGCCCACGGCAAGGTCCGCCACCACGGCGAACCCGTCGCCCTGGTCGCCGCCGACCACCCCGAGACCGCCCGCAGGGCCGCCGCGAAGATCCGGGTCGACTACGCGGAACTGCCCGTCGTCACCGACGAGGCGTCCGCCACCGCGCCCGGCGCCGTACTCGTCCACGAACACCGCGCCGACGGCCACAGCCGGCACGTCCCCCACCCCAATATCGTCCACCGGCAGCCCGTCGTCCGCGGCGACGCCGCCGCCGCGGCCCGCCGCGCCGATACCGTCGTCACCGGCGAATACGTCTTCGGCATGCAGGACCAGGCCTTCCTCGGCCCCGAGTCAGGACTCGCCGTACCCGGCGACGACGGCGGCGTCGACCTGTACGTCGCCACCCAGTGGCTCCACTCCGACCTCGGCCAGATCGCACCCGTCATCGGACTGCCCGAGGACAAGGTACGGATGATGCTCTCCGGCGTCGGCGGCGCCTTCGGCGGCCGCGAGGACCTGTCCATGCAGATCCACGCCTGTCTGCTGGCCCTGCGGACCGGCAAGCCCGTCAAGATGGTCTACAACCGCTTCGAGTCCTTCTTCGGACACGTCCACCGCCACCCCGCGAAGCTGCGGTACGAACACGGCGCCACCCGCGACGGAAAGCTCACCCACATCCGCTGCCGGATCGTTCTCGACGGCGGCGCCTACGCCTCCTCGTCCCCGGCGGTCGTCGGCAACGCGGCGTCCCTCGGCATCGGCCCGTACGTCGTCGGCGACGTCGAGATCGAGGTCCTCGCGCTCTACACCAACAACCCGCCGTGCGGTGCCATGCGCGGCTTCGGCGCCGTCCAGGCGTGCTTCGCCTACGAGGCGCAGATGGACAAGCTGGCCGCCGCCCTCGGCATGGACCCGGTCGAACTGCGGCGGCTCAACGCCATGGAGCAGGGCGCCACCATGCCCACCGGCCAGATCGTGGACTCCCCGGCGCCCGTCGCCGAACTGCTGCGCCGCGTCAAGGCCCGGCCGCTGCCGCCGGAACGCCAGTGGGAGGTCGCGGGCGGCGCCCCCGACGTCCGCGCCCTGCCCGGCGGACTCTCCAACACCACCCACGGCGAGGGCGTCGTCCGCGGTGTGGGCTACGCCGTCGGCATCAAGAACGTCGGCTTCTCGGAGGGCTTCGACGACTACTCCACCGCCCGGGTCCGCCTGGAGGTCGTCGGCGGGGTCCCCGTCGCCACCGTCCACACCGCGATGGCCGAGGTCGGCCAGGGCGGCATCACCGTCCACGCCCAGATCGCCCGGACCGAACTGGGCGTCGCCCAGGTCACCATCAGCCCCGCCGACACCCGCGTCGGCTCGGCCGGCTCCACCTCCGCGTCCCGGCAGACGTACGTCACCGGGGGCGCCGTCAAACACGCCTGCGAGACCGTCCGGGAACGCGTCCTCGACCTGGGGCGGCGCCGGCTCGGCTCGTACCACCCCGCCTGGGCGCACGCCGAACTCCTCCTGGAGGGCGGCAAGGTCGTCACCGACGCGGGCGAGGTCCTCGCCGACCTGGCCGACGTCCTGGAGGACGAGATCGTCGAGGTCGAACAGGAGTGGCGGCATCGGCCCACCCAGGCCTTCGACCTCGTCACCGGACAGGGCGACGGCCATGTGCAGTACTCCTTCGCCGCCCATCGCGCCGTCGTCGAGGTCGACACCGAACTCGGCCTGGTGAAGGTGGTCGAACTGGCCTGCGCCCAGGACGTCGGAAAGGCCCTCAACCCGCTCTCCGTCGTCGGCCAGATCCAGGGCGGCTCCACCCAGGGCCTGGGCGTCGCGGTGATGGAGGAGATCCTCGTCGACCCCGTGACGGCGAAGGTCCGCAACCCCTCCTTCACCGACTATCTGATCCCCACCATCCTCGACACCCCCACCATGCCCGTCGACGTCCTCGAACTCGCCGACAGCCACGCGCCGTACGGGCTGCGCGGGGTCGGCGAGGCCCCGACCCTCTCCTCCACCCCGGCGGTCCTGGCGGCGATCCGGGCCGCCACCGGTCTCGAACTGAACCGGGTCCCCGTCCGCCCGGAACATCTCACCGGTACGGCCTGAGCCGTGACCGGCCCGGCGCCCGGACCGCGCCGGAACCCCGCGAGGAAAGGAGCGGCCCGTGCTCGACATCGCCGAGGAGCTGCACCGCTGGATCCGGCGGGGGCGGACCATCGCGGTCGCCACCGTCGTCGCCGTCAGCGGCAGCGCGCCCCGTCTCCCCGGCGCCGCCCTCGCCGTCGACACCGAGGGGCGAGTCCTCGGATCCGTCTCCGGCGGCTGTGTCGAGGGCGCGGTGTACGAACTGTGCGCCCAGGCCCTGCGGGACGGGCGGCCCGTACGCGAACGCTTCGGATACCGCGACGACGACGCCTTCGCCACCGGGCTCACCTGCGGCGGCGAGATCGAGGTCCTGGTCGTACCGGTCGCCCCGGACGGACCCGAGGCGGCGGCCGTCGCCCGGGCCGCCGCGGGCGGGACCACGGCGCTGGTACGGATCGTCGACGGTCCCGGCGACCTGCTCGGCCGGGCCCTCGCCGTCGCGCCGGACGGCTCGTACGAGGGCACCCTGGGCGGACCCCCGGAGCGTGACCTGACCGCCGTCGCCGAGGCCCGCGCCCTGCTCGCGGCGGGCCGGACCGGCACGATCGCCGTCGGCGCCGAAGGCGGGCGCTGCGGCGACCCCCTCACCCTGCTGGTGGAGGCCGGGGCCCCGCCCCCGCGCATGATCGTCTTCGGGGCGGTCGACTTCGCCGCCGCGCTGGTACGGGTCGGCAAGTTCCTCGGCCACCACGTCACCGTCTGCGACGCCCGTCCGGTCTTCGCCACCGCCGAGCGCTTCCCCGAGGCCGACGAGGTCGTCGTGGACTGGCCCCACCGCTATCTGCGGACCACCGAGACCGACGCCAGGACGGTGCTCTGTGTGCTGACGCACGACGCCAAGTTCGATGTTCCGCTGCTGGAGTACGCGCTGAGGCTGCCGGTCGCGTACATCGGCGCGATGGGCTCGCGGCGGACGCACACCGACCGGGAACGGCGCCTGCGGGCCGCCGGGGTGACGGACGGGCAATTGGCCCGGCTGCGCAGCCCCATCGGGCTCGATCTGGGGGCGCGGACCCCGGAGGAGACGGCGCTGTCGATCGCCGCGGAGATCGTGGCCTGCCGCCGGGGCGGCGGCGGACTGCCGCTCACCGGGGCCGGGACACCCATCCACCACGACGGACCGCGACCGGGTCCGGTCCACCACGGCCGGCCGCGCCCCGGTCCCGTGGGCTCCGCCGCCTGACGACGCGCCGCGACCGGGGGATCAGAGGGCGCGGCGGGCCACCACGAGACGGCAGTTCGGGCCGCCGTCCGGCCGCCGGCCCAGCTCCTCCATCGGCATCAGCTCCACCGAGAACCCCGCCCGGGTCAGATCCGCCCGTACCGGACCGAGCGGAAAGGTGCGGTAGTACATGACGAACGGCGGCCGCCACACCAGGTTCCTGACCCGCATGGCCGTGTCGAACCCCCACAGCGCCCAGTACGGCCCCGAGCCCACCGGCGGCGGCGCGGGCAGCGGGAAGGCGAGGATCCCGCCCGGACGCAGGGCCCGGTGGATCCCGGCGAAGAGCGCCGGGCGCTCCCGGGGCAGGAAGTGCCCGAACGCCCCGAAGCTCACCGCCAGATCGAAACCCGGGCCGAACGGCAGCGCGCGGGCGTCGGCGCGTACCCAGTCGACGGCGGGGGACGGCGGACGCCCGGCGCCCTCCGGCCTCGGCGTGTCCTCCGTCGCGGCCGCCCCCTCCGCGGTGCGCGCCAGGTCGAGCATCCCGGAGCTGAAGTCCACCCCGACGACCCGTTCCTCGCACAGTCGGCGCAGGACCCCTACGCCCGCCCCCGTACCGGTGCAGACGTCGAGACCGATACGGAACGGCCCGAGCTGACGCACCGCGGAGACGAACGGATCGAGCAGACGATCGGGGGTACGGAACGGAGTCGCGTCGAACTTGGGCGCCAGCAGGTCGTATCCCCGCTCGACCGAGGAGAGCGCCTGGACGGCGAGTTCGCGGAGTGTGGGTCCTGATGAGGTGAACACCGGCGTCAGCCTACGGCCTGCGACGTACGCGCCCGCCGACCGGACGGCTTCTCCCACCCGCCCGGGCCCGGCCGTTGAACATCGCGCGCTCTCCGTCCGTATACCGGGGAGCGGCACCGTGTAGCGGCCCCCGGGCCCCGCGGGCGGGCGGCCGACATCCGCGGGACGGATGTGTGACGGCCGGATCCCTGTGCGGTGCATTCCGGCCGGACGCGACATGAGCGGGTGAGTAAACGGTAAGCAAATGCGAACATCGGACCAGAGGTGGCGGCTACGTTCGCCCCCATGAGTCCGCCCGGCGTCCACGGGCGCGGTGCCGGACGCCCGGCACCGGAGCCCGCGGCGCTCCGGCCGAGCCGGGCCCGGGACCGTACCGGGGAACCGGACGGTACCGGACCGCGGTCCTGGCCGCGATCCGGACCGGGCGTCGGTCCGGGCGTCGGTCCGCCGTACGGACTCCGGGAACGTCCCGCCGGACTCCCGCGGCCGATTGGGTCCCGGCCGTTCCGGCGATCGTTTCCGGCCTTTGTCCCCATTCCCCGAGACGTGAATCCCCGAGATCCGATTCCCCGACCGGTCATCCCTTTGGTGCGTCAGATGCTGATCCACAACAGCGCCCCCACCCGTTTCCCGACCCGTACCAGCCATTCCGGCAAGGGAATTCGGGGTAGCGAATCCTTCCGTTCCGCTCTTTCCCCCGGGGTCACGTACACCCCGCCGACCACGGCGGACACGGCCGTGAGGCACACCCGGCACACCATTGGCGCCGGTGCTCCGTCCGGTCGTATGGTTCGGTAACGCCGGATGTTCGGACGGCTGATACCAAGGTCGACAGCAGGGACACAGATGACCGACGAGCCTCGGATTCCAGCACAGCTGGGCAGGCCCGAGCGCATGTGGCAACGCGCCGTCGTGCTGGTACTGATCGCTGTCACCAGAACGGCAAGACCGGTATTCCGGCTCGGCGACCGCGAACTGTCCTGTTCGCATTCCAACGGCGGCTGGACTCTCGCGCTGCTGCCGGACGGAAAGGCGATCTTCTACGGCCAGGACGTCGATTGCAGCGACACCACATATGAGGGCGACAAGCCCGTCGATCTGTTGGCCGACGCCCCCGACTGGCTGCCCCAGCAGCGGCTGCGGGAGCTGAACGACGGCTATGAACTGGGCTATCTCTACTGGTGGGAGGAGGGGCGCTGGCGGCGCGCCCCCTATCCCGACTATGTCGAGGACGACGGTCTTGCCGCCTCCTGCGACGGTTACGCGGGCATTTTCGACGACCGGTCGCTCGCCGACAGCTTCGCGGACGCCGGATACCGCGATGCGACGGCGGCCGAGCGGTTCGTGACCCGGGTCGAGGCGGGCACCGTGAACACGTCGGCGCTGGAGGAACTGCTGGACTCCGCGTCCGAAGCGGGCCCGCTGCCCCGGGAGTCCCGGGTGCCCAACGCGCTGGAGTGGGCGGCCCGGCTGGGCGTCGCGGAACGGCCGTCGGCCGGATACGGCCGCTGAGCGGGCCCGGGGCGATCCGCCCCGGGCCCGCTCGACTTTCTCCGGGCTTCTCCTTCTCGCACCGGTGACGGTGGACCGGATTCACAGGTGGGAACCGCCTCCATGCGGGCCCGGGGCCGTCCTTCGGCCATCGCGGCCGGGGGGACCCACTTGCCTCGCATACCCCCTAGGGGTATAAATATCTCACGACAACGAGATACCCCTAGGGGGTACAGGAACGGGAGGGTCGTCATGGCGTCCTACACCACCACCTACCGCGTCGGCGGAGTCAACAGCGGTCACTGCAAGGCGATCGTCAGCAAGGCGCTCCGCGAACTGGACACGGTGCGCACCGTGGGGGTGGAGATCTCCACCGGTCTGCTGACCCTCGACACCACCACGGAACCGGACGACGCCCTCGTCTCCGAGACGATCGAGGAAGCGGGCTACGACTTCCTCGGCCGCGCGTAACGGAGTGCGCCGGGTGGGGGCGCGCCTTTCGGTGCGCCCCACCCCCGGCCCGCCGCTCAGCCCCGGGTCGAACCGCCCCGTACCAGGGCGCACGCCACCGGGACCGGTGCCGGGGTCCGTCCGTCGAGCAGATCGATCAGCATGCCGGCGCAGAGCGCGCCGATCCGGCGCGGCGCCAGATCGAGCAGCGTCAGCGCCGGGCGGGAGCCCGCTTCGGCCTCACCCGCCGCCGTCACCTGGAGGTCGCCGGGCACGGCGGCACCCGTCTCGGCGGCGACGGCCAGCAGCGCCTCGCCGTAGGTCTCGTTGAGGGTGTGGACACCGTCCGGCCGTTCGCCGGACGCGAGCAGTCTGCGGGCCGCGTCCCGCGCGGACTCCCCGTCCCCGATCCGCACCACCCGGCCGGGCAGCCCCCGCTCCGCGCACCAACGGGCGTACGCCCGCTCACTGTCGAGGGTGTACGAATCCAGCTCCGGGCCGGTCAGCAGACCGGTACGGCGTACCCCGCCCGCGTACAGATGGTCCAGCGCCAGGGGCACCCCCGCCGCCATATCGCTGTGGACGTACGGGATCCCGGCGTGCTCGGGGTCGAGCGGACGGCCGTCGGTGACCAGGGCCAGACCGCGCCTTACCGCCTCGGCGATCACGGGGTCGCCCGCCACCGGGTCCACCACGATCAGTCCGTCCATCGGGATCCGCGTCCACAACTCGCTCCCGGGCCGCGCCGGGACCACGACCAGGGCGTAGTCCCGGTCGACCGCCTCGACCATGGCACCGGCGGTCAGCCCCGCGTAGTACGGCCGGTAGGTGCGCTCCCACGCCTCGGCGCGTCGGTGCCCGGCGGCCAGGCCCACCACGCCCGTACGGCCGCTCAACAGGACCTGGGCCGCCGGATTGGGCCGGTACCCCAGCTCGTCGGCGATCTCACGGATCCGCTCCCGGGTACCGGCGTTCACCTTGCCCTTGCCGTTGAGGGCGTGCGAGACGGTGGTGATGGAGAGCCCGGCGGCCCGTGCGACGTCCTTGATCCCGGCCGAACGCGCGGTCTCCGGAACGTGGTGCGTGCGGGCCGGTCCGGCCATCGCGTATCCCTCCTGGTGGTCGCCGCCGCGATACGCACCGGGCGGCCGGTCGGTGAGCCCGTGGCCCGGCAGTCAATCTTCGGCCATCCCTTGACCACCAAAACCTTTTGGCCGAGCATATTGGTCACTCTCGCCACTCAAAAGGTTTTGGTTCCCGGGGCCGACCGGGTCGGCGGCACCGAATCCCGGAGGGCCCTCCGGCCGACAGCGGAGGCGGTACGACCATGACCACGCCCAGGATCCTGGTGATCCAGCACGAGGACGGTACGGGCCCCGGCCTGGTCGGCGAGGCGCTGACGGCGGCGGACGTCGCCCAGCACCTCGTCCACCCCTGGAACGGGGACCGGGTGCCGGAGTCCCTCACCGGATACGCGGGGCTCCTCGTCCTGGGCGGCGCGCCGGGCGCCGACGACGACGAGGCCGCGCCCTGGCTGCCCGCCGTACGCGTCCTCGTCCGGGAGGCCGCCGGCTCCGGTGTCCCGCTCCTCGGGATCTGCCTCGGCGGCCAGATCATGGCCGCCGCCCTCGGCGGCTCGGTCCGCGTCCGCCCCCACGGACCCGAAGTGGGAGCCCACCCCCTGCGCCGGCTGCCCGCGGCCGACGGCGACCCGGTGTTCGGCGCCGTTCCGGAAGGGGCGCCGGCCGCGCAGTGGCACTGGGACGAGATCGGCGAACTCCCGCCCGGCGCCGTACCACTGCTCACCGGCGACGACTGCGTCCACCAGGCGTTCCGGCTCGGCCCCCGGGCCTGGGGTGTCCAGTTCCATCCCGAGGTGCTCGGGGACGCCGTCGCCGACTGGGCCCGCTCGGACGGCCCGGCCGCCGCCCGCGCCGGAGCCGACCCGGACGCGGCCGTCGCCTCGGTCCGCGCGGCCGGGACGGAGCTGCGCGCGGTGTGGACGCGGGCGGCCGGAGCCTGGGCCCAGGTCATACGGGAGTACGCGCGGAATTAGACCGTCCCTTCCAGTTCAGGCCACGCTCCCGAGGAAGTCCGACACCACGGCGAACAGCGCGTCCGGCCGCTCCAGATGCAGATCGTGACCGGCCCCGGGCACACTGACCGCCACCGTGCCGGGCCTTCGCCGCAGCATGCCGTCCACCTCTTCCTGCGGTACGAAACCGGACTCGCCCAGGACCACCAGGGTCGGGCAGGCGACCCGCTCCCACTCGTCCCAGAACGTCCGCCGGGCGCCCTCCGCGAGCGCCCGGACCATCACATCGCGATCGAACCGCGGCCACCAGCCACCGTCCCGCTCCTCCAGGCCGGCCGCCCATCCCGCACCCACGGCGCCACCGCCCAGGAACGGGACGGCGGCCTCACGCGAGACGAACGGCACCGGCCACGAGTCGAGCCAGCGCCCCACATCGGCGGGCACCCCGGGATCTCCGGAACCGGGCCCCGCGTCGACCAGGACCAGCGCGCGTACCAGGCCGGGGTGGGCCGCCGCGGTGAGCATCGCCGTATGCCCGCCCAGGGACTGGCCGACCACCACCGGGCGTACCAGGCCCAGCCGTTCGGCGACGGCGACGACATCGGCGACGTACGCCGCGCGGGACACGTCCTCCGGACGCCGCTCACTCGCGCCGTGCCCCCGCTGGTCGACCGTGACGACCCGATGGCGCGAGGCCAGCCGCCGGGCCGTCGCTTCCCACTCGCCGCAGTGGCCCGCCAGACCGTGCAGCAGCAGTACGGGCGTCCCCGGCCCGCCCCGGTCGCGGCAGACGAGTCGTACGCCGTCGCGGATCACGGTGTGTTCGGACCAAACCATGCGAGATCTCCTCCGGGAGGCGGCCAACAGGGGCTCCATGAAAGGCCCTTGCTCCGATAAGCGGATCATTCGCCCAGCTCTCACAACAACTCTTTCGAAACAAATATTGTGAGACTAAGGTCCCCCCTATGGCCGACACCGAACCCGATCCCACCCGTGCCCCGGAAGCCGAACTCGGCACCGCCGCGCTGCGCGTGCTCGCCCACCCCGCGCGGATCCACCTCCTCGGGCTGCTGCGCCGCGAAGGCCCCTCCACGGCGACCCGGATCGGCGAGGCCATGGGCATCACCCCCGGCGCGGCCAGCTATCACCTGCGGCGGCTCGCGGCGGGCGGACTGATCGGGGAGGACTCCGGACGGGGCGTCGGCCGCGAGCGGTGGTGGCGCGCGCTCCACGGCCGCTCCCTCTACGATCCCGCCGCCGCGACCGGCGAACAGCGCGACGCCGGACTGGCGTACACCCGGGCCGTGGCCGTCGCCGCGACCGAGCGGCTGCGCGCCGCGACCGAGGAGATTCCGTATCTGCCCGTGCCCTGGGCGGAGGTCAGCACCTTCGCCGACTCCGAGCTACGGCTCGCGCCCGACGACGCGGCCAGGCTCCGCGACGAACTCCTCGGGGTGATCGCGCGCTACCGGCGGGACACGGCGACGGCGGAGAGCGGCCCGGTGGTGGTCCAGTTGCAGATCTTTCCCGCGCCCGGCACCGCCACCGGGTCGCCGGACCCGAGGTGACCGCCATCGCCGGAGCCGCAGGGCCCGCGTACCGGGACGGCAATGTGCTGCGCTGGCTCGCCGCGTACACCCTCTCCGTGACCGGCGACGTGATCTGCTTCCTGGCCCTGTCCTGGGCCGCGACCCGGGTGGCGGGCCCCGCGCAGGCCGGTCTTGTGGTCGCGGTCGGCGCCCTGCCGCGCGCCGTGCTGATGCTCGGCGGCGGCGTCCTGGCCGACCGCCTCGGGCCGCGGCCCGTCGCCGTCGCCGGTGACGCCGTCCGCTGTCTGACCGTTCTGGCCACGGCCGCGCTGATCGCCGCGACGGCGCCCGGTCTCTGGCTCCTCGTCCCGTTCGCCCTGCTCTTCGGGATCGCCGACGCGGTCCTCATGCCCGCGGTGGGGGCGTTCCCGCCCCGGATCACCGGGCGGGACCAACTCGTCCGCGTCCAGGGGATGCGCGGTCTGTCCCTGCGGCTGAGCAACGCCGCGGGGCCCGCCGTCGCGGGCACACTCCTCGCGACGGGCGGCGCGGCGGGGGCGTTCGGGGTGGCTGGGCTCCTCTTCGCCGCGTCCTGCGCGTTGCTGCTGGCGGTACGGACCACCCCGGCACCGGCACCGGCACCGTCCGCGCCCGTCTCGGCGTGGCGCGAGCTGACGGACGGTCTGCGCTACGTCCGCCGCCATCGCGCGCTCGCGCGACTGGTGACCGTGATCGGGCTGAGTGAGATGTGCTTCAGCGGCCCCATCGCCCTCGGTCTCGTTCTCCTCGCGGACGAACGCGGCTGGGGCGCGGCCGGTACGGGCTGGACGGCGAGCGCGTTCAGCGTCGGGGCGGCCGTCGCCGCGCTGCTGCTGACCGTGGCGGGGCGACTGCCGCGGGCCGGGGCGGCCCTGGTCGGCGCCCTGCTGCTGACTGCCGTCGCCACGGCTGTCCTGGGCCGTACGCCGTCCCTGCCGGTGGCGGCCGCGGCGGCGGCGTTCACCGGCCTGGGCAGCGGTATCACCATGACCCTCACCGGCGCGCTCCTCCAGACGACGACGGACCCGCACCGGCTCGGCCGGGTCACCTCGATCACCACCTTGGCCACGGTCGGCCTGGCGCCACTCCTCTTCCCCCTGGTGGGGCTGGTGGCGGGGGCATGGGGCGCGGAAGCGGTGTTCTCCCTCGCCGCGGCCCTGACGTCCCTCGCGGCGGCGCTCGCCGCCCGCCCGGGGGCACGCTGACAGGCGCCGCGTCGATACCCCTCTCGTTCCCGGCCGCACCCGCAACACAGGCAGCCAGCTTCCGGAAAGGGGGCGGTTTCGTCGGGTGCCGGGCTGTCGTCAGCCGAGCTTGCTCCGCGCGGACCGGGGGCCGGATGCCGACCGCCCGCCACGCGCGCGCCTGCCCGACGATGCGGGGGCCGGCGCCTCCGCCCGAGCGGCTGCACGCTCGGCCATCGCCTCGAAAACCGACATCGGCATGCCCGACGCCGCGACCATCCGTTCGGCGCGGGCGCGACATTCGGGGGTGGTGCAGTAGACCGGGCTGGCGGTGACGCCCGGGTGCGAGGGGTAGGTCATGGACTCCGGCGGAAGGTAGGCGGATTCGCATGCGAGGCACTGGTACCACGTGCGCACCGGGTGCTCCTTACTGTGGGGGCTGGTGGATGGCGCCGGTTCCCGAGCAGCGGTTGCATGCTCCGGTCCATCGATGGACGACAGCTTTCTGATTGCCGCTTTCGTCCAGTTCTATGGTGTGCTGCTCATGCTCGGTCAGGCCAGTCCCACCGCAGCCTGTACACGACTGGTCACTCATAGGGTCATGATGGCGCGTCCGGCGGTCCGCCCGAAAGGGGCGGCGACCAGCCGGACCGCCCGGCCGCGGCCCGGTGGGTGGCTTGTCGCGCAGTTCCCCGCGCCCCTCAAGCTCCTGGGCTGAGCGGTCATGTCCGTCGTCGTGGGGAGGGCGGGTGCGGGGTCGCCCCCGCAGCCGTCGGCGGGATGCAGCGGTGACCGCTGCCAAGGCCCCGAGTTCCGCCGATGGCGAGGAGGTGGCCCCGGGACCGACCGACCGACCCGCGCCGCACAGGCAACCCGCAGGGTCCTGGTGTGCGGCCAGCCGACAAGACACACCAGGGCCCCGCACCCCACCAGCAACATGGACCACGACATCCAGGGGCGCGAGGAACTGCGCGACCAGCCACCCACCGGCCCGTGGTCGAAACGCACCCCCACCCCGGAGGGGCTACGGGACCTTCGGCCCGTCGATCAGGCGGCCCGAGGTGTCGTAGACCCAGGGGTTCGCCACGCAGCCCTTCAGACCCTTTATCTGCTGCATCATCGCCGGCGCGAGCCGCCCGTCGCCCGGGCAGTCGCGGTGGCCGTAGCCCAGGACGTGGCCGGCCTCGTGGTTGATGATCAGGGCGTGGTAGTCGTCGGGGCGGCCCCGGTACTGGTCGCTCAGATCGACCCAGCGGCGGACGTTCACCACCAGGTCCGGCGCGTTGGCGCAGTTGACCTGGCCCCGGGTGTCGAGACCCCACGCCCCGCACAGCTCGTCGGTGGTGCCGGGGGAGACGACGTGCACGAGCATGTCGTACGGCGGGGAGTCGACCCGCTGGAAGGACGCGACGCCGTGCCGGGTCCAGCCCCGGGGGTGGCGCAGGATGTCGTGGATCTCGGCGGCGACGTCGTCGGCGTCGAGACCGGTGCCGTCCTCCAGTTTCACGCCGTAGCGGATGAGCCGCCCGCCGCTCCCGGCCCGTTCACCGGTGCCCCGGGCCCAGGTGTACGTACCGGGTCCGTTCTCCTGGTAGCGGACCCGGGCCTGCGGCCGGTCGTCGCCGCGGGACGGCTCCTCGGTGGCGGGCGCGGCGCGGCCCGACGTCCCGGGGCCGGGGGCCGACCGCCGTGACGGTTCGGCGGCCGTGTCCCGGGCATCCGCCGAACCGGACCGCGCCGAACCGGCGTCCGCCGAACCGGACCCCGCCGAACCGGATATCGGCAGCAGTGCGAGCCCCGCCCACCCTACGGCGCCCGTACAGACGAGGAGCAGCAGCGCCCGGACGGCGGTCGCGGCGGGGGAGCGGCGGCGGCGGGCCCGGCGGCTGCCGGGTCTCCGCGCGCCGCGACCGCCGTCCGGAGCCGCGACGCGGCGGCCGCGGCTCCTCGGTCGGGGCGCGGTCGGGAGCCGGTCGGCCATGGGAGTTCAGCCTTCGTCGGGGACAGGGGGACGGGAGCGGGGTTCGCGGCGGCGACGCGCGCGGCCCGTCCTCAGTTCACGCGAAGGTGTGTGCGATCACGGTGAGCGTATCCGCTCACATTGTCTTCACATCGGACGCGGATACTTGAGCCAGGTCAAACGTGGTGAGGAGCGGTGGAAACGTATGCGGGTGCTGGTGGTCGAGGACGAGGAGCTGCTCGCGGAGGCGATGGCCGAGGGGCTGCGCGACGAGGGGCTCGCGGTGGACGTCGTCCATGACGGCGAGGCGGCGCTGGAGAACCTGGCGGTCCACGCGTACGACGTGATGGTGCTCGACCGGGATCTGCCGCTGGTCCACGGCGACGAGGTGCTGCGCCGTACGGTCGCGGCCGGTGCCGAGGTGCGGGTTCTGATGCTCACGGTCTCCACCACCGTCGCCGAGCGGGTCGCGGGTCTCGGTCTGGGTGCCGACGACTATCTGACGAAGCCGTTCGCCTTCGCCGAACTCGTGGCCCGGATCCGGGCGCTCGGCCGCCGCTCCCGGCCCGCGGTGCCGCCGGTGCTGGAGCGTTCCGGGATCCGGCTGGATCCGCATCTGCGCCAGACGACCCGCGACGGCCGGTACATCGCCCTGTCCCGCAAGGAGTTCGCGGTGCTGGAGGAGCTGTTGCGGGCGGACGGCGCGCCGGTCTCGGCCGAACTGCTGCTGGAACGGGCCTGGGACCAGAACGTGGACCCGTTCACGACGGTCGTCCGGGTCACGATGCGGTCCCTGCGCCGCAAGCTCGGCGGGGAACCGGTCATCGAGACGCTCACCGGCGTGGGTTACCGGATCCGATGATCCTGCGCGCGCTCGGCGGCAGCCTGCGGGTCCGTCTTACGGTCGTCTTCGGTCTGATGTTCTTCGTCGCGGGTGCGGCGATCTTCGGCGGGGCGCTGATCCTCGTCGGGAACAGCATGCGGTACACCCTCTCCCTCCCGTTCGACACGGTGAACCGGACCACTCCGTCGCCGGGCACGACTCCGACGGAGAGCGCCCCCACCGGCGGCCGGGTCTTCTTCCCCGACCCGGAGTCGCCGTGGCCCGAGGAGGCGGCCCCGGGTCCCACGGGCACACCGGAGGACGGGCCGTCCGCCGATGCGGCTACCCCGGCCGGCCCGGCGGCGGACGGCAGGCCGGCCGTCGTGATCGACCCGGCCTCCCGGGAACACGTCCTGGCCACCATGCGGACCAACCTCATGGCCAAGGGCGGGCTCACGGTGCTGGGTGTCGGGGTGGTCGCCACCACCATGGGCTGGCTGGTCGCCGGGCGGCTGCTGCGCCCGCTGAACCGGATCACCTCCACCGCCGAGCGGATCGCGGGCCGTACCCTGCACCAGCGCATCGATCTCGACGAGCCGCCCGGTGAGGTCAAGCGGCTCGCGGACTCCTTCGACAGCATGCTGGACCGTCTCGACCAGGCGTTCGCGGGCCAGGACCGGTTCATCGCCAACGCGGCCCATGAGCTCAAGACCCCTTTGGCGGTGGGCCGGACCCTGGTCGAGGTGGCGGTCGCCCGCCGCGACGCGCCCCCGGAGGTGAGCCGCCTCGGCGAGAACCTCCTCGCGGTCAACGAGCGCCACGAGCGGCTGATCGACTCGTTGCTCACGCTCGCCCGCGCCGAGAGCGCGCCCGCCGAACGCCATCCCGTCGATCTCGCGGTGGTCACGGGGGCCGTGCTCACCCACACGGCGGCCGACGCGGAACGCGCCCGGCTGCGGGTGGAGGCCGTACTGTCCGGCGCCCCCACCCTGGGCGACCCCGTCCTGATCGAACAACTGGTCCGCAATCTCGTCGAGAACGCCGTCAAGTACAACGTGCCCGACGGGCTTCTCGCCATCAGGACGGGCACCGGCCCGCTCGGCGCGTATCTCTCCGTCACCAATACCGGCGCGGCCATCGAGGCCCATGAGATCCCGGTGCTGTTCGAACCGTTCCGGCGGCTCACCGACCGGGTGGGCTCGGCGCGCGGCAGCGGCCTCGGGCTCTCCATCGTGCGGGCGGTGGCCCGTACGCACCACGGCGACGTCGACGCAGAACCGAGGGCCGGCGGCGGACTCACCGTGACCGCGACCCTGCCGCCGCCGAACTCCCGGGGCACAGGACCGGCGCCGGCAACTGCCGTTTCCCGGCGGTGAGCTGAGAACGGGACGGCCGCCGCCGGAACCCCGGCGGCCGTCCGGCCCGGTCCGTACCGGAAAACGGCGGCGCCGGTACGTAAATGTCTTCGAAGGGCCTTCGAGGGACCTTCGAAGGACCCCGGCATCACCCCCGCGTGGCCGGAGTGGCACATGGCACTTCGGGTGGACGTGGTGTTTCAATCCGTATGCGTACTTTGCGTATCTCGCCCGTACGCCCGCTCCTCCCTGCCGTCACTGCGTCAGGTTGAAAGGCGGTCCGGACGACGGCGTCCGGATCAGCAGCGGGCCAATGGGCGGCGAACCCGCTCCGGTGCGAGGGCGTAGGTACGCACGACGAATCCGGCTTTCATCACGACCAGGCGACAGGTGTGTCCTGCCGTCCCCGCAGTAAGGGTTCTTCACGTGAGCACGACATTGATCGCGCCCGAGCGTTCCTACCGCCTCGGCACCGCCCCCGGCGGCCTCCCCGTTCTGGGCAACGCCCTTCAGCTCTTCCGCCACCCCCTCGACTTCCTGCCCGGGCTGCGCCACGAGGGCGACCTGGTCCAGCTGCGCATCGGCCCCGCCACGGCCTATCTGGCGAGCACCCACGACGTGGTGCAGGAAGTGCTGCACAACCCGAGGACGTTCGACAAGGGCGGCGAGTTCATCGACACCATGAAGCTGCTCCTCGGCGACGGCGTCGGCACCTGTCCTGCCGCCGCCCACCGGCGGCAGCGGCGCTTCATCCAGCCCGCCTTCCAGCGCGACCGGCTCACCCGCTACGCCAGGCTGATGCAGGACGAGGCCGCCGCGCTCGCCGGTACCTGGCGACCCGGGCAGATCATCGACGCCGGGACCGAGATGAGCCGTCTCACCACCCGCGTCACCGCCCGCATGATGTTCTCGGCAGATCTCGCCACCGATGCCGTCGCCGAGGTGCAGCGTTCCTTCCCCGTGGTCTGGAAGGGCGTCTACCGGCGAATGATCATCCCGTTCCCGCTGCTCCACGCCCTGCCCACGGTGGCCAATGTCCGGTTCGGGCGGGCGCTGCGGCGCCTCGACGACGTCATCGGCCGGATGCTCGCCGCCTACCGCGCCGACGGCGCCGAACGCGACGACATCCTCACCGTCCTGCTCGCCGCCCGGGACGAACGCACCGGCCTCGGACTGACCGACGCCGAGATCCGCGACGAGCTGATGACCGTGCTCGCCGCCGGGGTCGAGACCCCCGCGTCCGGCCTCACCTGGGCCTTTCATCTGCTGAGCCGGAACCCGGACGTGGAGCGCCGGCTGCTGCGCGAGGTCGACCACGTCCTCGCCGGGCGCCCCGCCCGGCTGGAGGACCTGCCCGACCTCCCGTACACCCGGCGGGTCGTCGCCGAGACCCTGCGGCTCTATCCGCCGGTCTGGTTCATCACCCGGCGGGCCGTCACCGACACCTATCTCGCCGGACACCCCGTACCCGCCGGATCGAGCATCCTCTTCAGCCCCTACGCCCTCCACCGCGATCCGGCCGTCTTCGCCGACCCCGAGCGCTTCGACCCCGACCGCTGGCTGCCCGAGAACGCCTGCCGGCTGCCCCGCAACGCCACCGTCACCTTCGGCGGCGGCAGCCGCAAATGCCTCGGCGACGTCCTCGCCGACCACGAGGTCTCCCTCGCCCTCGCCACGATCACGGCCGCCTGGCGGCTGCGCCCGCTGCCCGGCCACCGCATCCGCCCGGTGGCCAAGGCCGAACTGACCACAGGCCCGCTGCCGATGACGACGGAGGCCCGCGCATGACTCCCACCGCCCTCGCCGCGTCCGACGGCGTACGCCCCCTTTCCGCATCGCACCAGCCCGTCCCGTACGCGGCGGATCCGTATACCGCGGGTCCGGCCGCGGCCCGGCCGGGCACGGCCGCCCACCCCGGCCCCGGGACCCACCCCGCCCACCCCGCCCGCGCCGCGGGACCGGTCACCGACCCGACTCGCGCCGCCGACCCCGCCACCGGCGCCCTTCTCGATCTGTGGCCCCGCCCCGGCCATCCGCTGCTCACCCTCCAGCCCCATATCTCCCCCTGGGAGGAGCAGCTGGAGGCCGCGGTGATGAACTGGGCCGACGCCTATGACCTCCTCGACAGCCCGGCCGCCCGCGACCGGCTCGCCCGCAGCCATCTCGGCGCCCTGATCGCCCGCTCCTACCCCGCCATGGGCCTGCATCGAGCCGAAGCCGTCGCGGGCTGGTTCACCTGGGCGTTCGTCATCGACGACTGCCACGACCGACAGCCCGAGGGCACGATCGACTACGACTCCTCGGCCTTCCGCATCCTGCGGCTGCTGACCCCGGACGCCACTCTGCCCCCGACCACGGCGAGCAGGCTCGACGCGATACTGGCCCGGGTCTGGCACGACCTGGCCCGCGACCGGAGCGCGGCCTGGCGGATGCGCTTCACCCTCCATATGACCCATTTTCTGGCCGCTTTCAAATACGAGTCCCTCAACCGCCGCCACCACCACACCCCCGGGCTCCTCGGCTATACCCAGCTCCGCCGGGCCTCGGGCGGGATCACGCCGTCCCTGGATCTGCTGGAGGTGGCGTCCGACCGGGAGATCCCCCCGCTCCTGCACGAGAGCGACCAGTTCCAGACCATGTTCAACCGGGCATCCGACGTGGTCGTCTGGGTCAACGACATCGTGTCCCTGCGCAAGGAACTCGTCGCGGGCGAGACCACCAACGGGGTGCTCGTCCTCGCCCGGGAACGCGGCTGCGGCCTCCAGGACGCCATCGACGCCGTCTATCAGCGGGTGGGTCACTGGGTCTCGGAGTTCCGGCAGGCGCGGGAGGAGCTGCGGGCCCTGTCCGGCCAGTGGCTCGGCCTCACCCGGGGCGAGCGGCACGCCGTCGAGTCGTACGCGGACGGCATGGAGGCGTGGATGCGCGGGAACCTCGACTGGTCCTTCTGCTCCGACCGCTACCAGCGCGCCGACGGCGTCCGGCTGACCAGCGACACCGACCTGGTGCGCGGCGCCGGCCCGGCGGGACATCCGCAGGACCATCCGCAGGGACACGGATCCGGACCCGGGCACGGATCCGGGCACGGGCACGGACACCAGCGGCCCGCGGTCGCGTACCACCACGGGAACCACCAGAGCTGGCCCGCCGCGGCCCACGGACCGCACGGACCGGGCGCGGACCACGGCCACGGATACGGCCACGGCCACGGACACGGATACGACCGCGGGTTCGACCACGAGTTCGACCGCGAGTTCGACCGCGAGTGGTACGAACCCGCCCGCCGCGCCCATGTCGAGGCGTCCTGACGGGTCCCGCCCCGGTCGCCGCCGGAGCCGTACCGGCGGCGACCGGAAACACCCGCCGTCCGCACGGGTAGACACCGCCGTCCGGCGGGTATGTCCCCGTCCGGAACGTATCGCCGGATCCCCCGGGCCACCGCCGGCCCCGGGGGTCCGGTGAGGAGCCCGGGAACGGAGCCGGGCCGTCCGCCCCGGACGAAGGAACGGGCGTATGGATGTACGGGGCGGACGGCCCGGTTCCGGCCGCCGGCAACCGCGCCCCCGCGCGCCACCCGTACCGGCGCGGCGGCCCGGCGCCGTAAGGCTCCGGGCGTCGCCGCAGGTGGGCCGGGCACCGTACGACGAGAGTGTCCAACCACCCTCCTGACGCGTTGCCCATGCCATACGATCCTGCACCTCCACCCAGAAACGGAGCCGACTGTGACCCGCATCGCGGTGCCCGGCCCAGCAGGTGCAGAGCCGGGAAAGCAGGACAGGACCCGATTACGCGAACCGGTCGCCCCCGAGGCGAGCGACGCCTGCCGCTATCTCTGCGCGGGCGCGCAGACCGACGACCGCTTCCGCTCCACCGTGATCGACGAACTCAGCGTCCACGAGGAGCGCTTCACCGCCCCGTCCTTCGGTATCGACGCCGCCCGCGTCCTCGCCCACGCGCACCACGCCCGCCGCCGCGAACTCTTCTGGTCCCTCGGCATCCTCGCCCTGTGGCTGGTGGCGGTCCCGCTCACCGGCGGAGCGTTCCTCGTCCTGATGATCCCCAGCCTGGTGCTCGCCCTGCTGGCCTGGACCGAGTCCGTGAGCAAGAAGACCCCCGCGGCGGTGCGGGGACTGCTCGCCGTCTTCCGGTGGGTGGCCCGGCTATGGCTCGCCTATCTCCTCGTGACGATGCTCGTCCGGGGGATCGGCGGATTCTTCCAGGACGACGAGGAAGACCCGTCGCAGGCGAGCGGAGAAGGGCCGCTGGACAGCCTGCTCCCCTTCCTGGACGTCGCCGAACGGCCGCACGGTTATGCCCTGCTGGCGGTCTTCCTCTACGCGGGCCTGGTCTTCCTCGTCGGACTGCGCCGCGCCCAGGTGGCCCAGCTGCTCACCGGGACGCTCTCGGCCGCCGGATTCCCGGACATCGCCGCCGACCCGGCCGAGCGGTCCGCCTACACCGGGCAGCGGCTGCGGATGGAGCAGATCCGCGAGGAGCAGCACGCGCCGCTGGTGATGTACCACACGGAGAATCCGTTCCGGGGCGCCGGTGAGGCCGTCCAGCCGTGGACCCTCACCGTGGAGCTACGGCCCCGCAAGGGACGCGAACAGGACGCGCTGGACAACCGCACCGTGCTCGACCGGGTCCGGCCGCTGGTCGACGCGCTGACCGTGCCCGCGCCCCACGACTCGCCCGAGGCGGCCGACGCGGTCCGCGACCGGCTCCGGGAACTCCGTACCGACGAGGTCGTCTTCCTCCCGGCGGACGGGATCGCCGGACGGTACGACGCGCCCTACGACCCCGGCGGGATCGAGGCCCATCACCTGGCCGCCGTCGAGGAGGGCGGCGAGGCCCGGCGGCACTTCCTGCGCATCAGGGTCGGCGGCTGGAACGAGGACATCGTCGTCACCGTCTTCGTCCGGGTGCACACCCAGGGCGGCATGCTGATGCTGGAGTTCGCCCCGCATGTGATCCAGCCCGTGAAGCCCGCCTTCCGCGACGAGGAGCGCGACGCCCACCGCTATTCGGCGGGCGGGCTGCTCGGCAAGATCGCCTGGGCGGTGGCCCGTACCCCCTCGAGTCTCACGTCGAGCGTACGGACCGTCTACCGGACGACCCTCGCGGGCTGGGAGCGCCTCACCGGCGGTTACGCCGAGGCCCTGCCCGAGGGCCCGGAGGTCGCCGTGCGGGAACTGGGCGCGGAGGGCGGCGGGTCCCTGTTCCAGCAGATGGACGTCATGCGCTATCTCAGAAGCATCCAGGACCGGGTCACCGAGGGCGTCAAGGACGCCCTGCGCGACGCGGGCTGGCAGACCGAGGAGTTCGAACAGAAGATCGTCAACGTCAGTGGAGGTGTCTTCATCGACACCGCGAGCAACAGCGCCTTCGCATTCGGTGAGAAGGGCACGGCGAACGTCGCCAACATGAACAAGGGGGCAGAGCATGGCGACAAGGACGACTGACAACGGTGGGGACCCGGAGCGCGACGCGCGGCGGGGGGAAGCGGACGGGCCCGGCCCGAGGGTGAGTATCGGTACGGCGAACAACAGCGCCTTCGCCTTCGGCACGTACGGCAACGCGTCCACCACCAACACCACGGAGGTGGCCGGGGATCCCGCGCAGCGCGAGCTGCTGGCGGCGGTCCGCGCCCTCCGCGCCGATCTGGAGCGGCTGGTGGCCAGCCCGGCGGTCGAGGTGCTCGACGCCGAACTGGTGGCGGCCGAGGACGAGATCACCACGGAGGGTGCGGCGGGCCAGGACCGGCTCGAACGGCTGCGGGCGTCCCTGACGGCTGCGGGTGAGTGGGTCGGCGCCCTGGCCTCCGGGGTCGCCGTGGCCGAACTGGTCGGCGCACTCATCGGAGGCTGAGATGGCCGGTGAGAGCCGTTGGAATCCGGAGACCCAGCGCTGGGAGACCGGCTCGCAACCGTCGTCGTACCGCCCGGCGGGACCGGAGCCCGGCGGGGGCGGGGCAGGGCCGGAGTTCGGGGAAGGCACGGCAGGACCGGAGTACGCGGGAGGCACAGCGGGGCCCGTACCCGCGCCGCCCCCGCTGCCACCGGCGTACCCGCCCGGGGTACCGCCGGGCCCTGAGACGGATCCCGCGTTCCGGATCGGCGGGCCTTCCGGGGACTACGGCGAACCGCCGGGTCCCGGTGGGGCCCGGCTCGCGCCGGCCGTCGTGGTCTCGATCGCGGCGCTGGTCGCGATGGGTGTCGCGGCCACGCTGTGGTTCACGGTCGGGCCGGGGGACGACGACGCCAAACCATCCACGAAGACCTCCTCGTCGGCGGAGGCGTCGTCGAGCGACGGTGTCAACGGTGCCAACGGCGCCTTGGATCCGTCCACCCCGGCGACGGACGGCTCGTACTCCCCGTCCGGCGAGCCTTCGGAGGACCAGTCCGATCCGTCCGCGAGCCCTTCCGGCACCGAGTCGTCCGGCACCACGACGGTCCCCGCGGGCTTTCGGGTCACCGACGACCCCGAGGGCTTCACCATCGCCGTCCCCGAGTACTGGGCGCGGACCACGGTCGGCGCCAGCGTCTTCTACACCTCGCCCGACGACACCGCCCTCATCCAGGTGTTCCGGATCACGGAGCCGGACTACACCCCGCTGGACGCCGTCGAGTTCGCCAACCAGGATCTCGCCGGACGCACGAAGAACTATCAGGAACGCGCTGTCGGCCGGGTGGCCAGCGGCATGGAGAACCCCACGAGCGACGCGGCCGAACTCGCCTACGCGTACGACAGCGCCGACGCCGGCGGCCGGCGGCAGTGCGTCGAACGGGTCTTCACGGCCACCGACTACACCATCTACGCCGTGCTGACCTGCGCACCCGCCGAGCAGAGCCCGCTGGAGCGCACCGTGCTCGAAACCGCCCTCGACCACTTCGACCCCTGACGGCACCGCCTCCGCGCCGCCGGTCCAGTGACGGGCTGTCGGAACGTTCTCGTATGCTCCCCGCCATGAGCGGCGGACAGGGCGGCGCGGACAGCGGCGCCGACAAGGGACCCAGCACAGGAACCGACGGGACCGGCGGTGGGAGGGGCCCGGGCGCACGGGTCGTCGACGGCCGGTTCGCCCTGGAGGCACGGCTCGGCGGCGGTGGCATGGGCACGGTATGGCGCGCCCGCGATCTGCTCCTCGACCGCGCGGTCGCCGTGAAGGAGGTACGTCCGCCCGATCCCGCCCTCGCCGAGTACGACCCGGACGCCGCCCGCGCGCTACGGGCCCGGGTCCTGCGGGAGGCCCGGGCGCTCGCCCGGGTCGACCACCCCAATGTGGTCACCATCCACCATGTCGTGGACGGCGGCGACGGTACCTACCCGTGGCTGGTCATGGAGCTGGTCACCGGCGGATCCCTGGCGGACCGGCTGGCGCGGGGCCCGATGGAGCCGCCGGAGGCCGCCGGGCTCGGCCGGGAACTGCTGGCCGCCCTGGGCGCCGCCCACGAGGCGGGCATCCAGCACCGCGACGTCAAACCCGCCAACGTCCTGCTGCGACCCGACGGCCGCCCCGTGCTCACCGACTTCGGGATCGCCGCCATCCGCGAGTCCACGGTGCTCACCGCGACCGGCTCCATCATCGGCACCCCCGACTACATGGCACCGGAACGGATCACCGGCGAGCGGGGCGGGGCCGCGTCCGATCTGTGGTCGCTGGCGATGATGCTGTACGTCGCCGTGGAGGGCCGCCATCCGCTGCGCCGGGCCACGACACTGGCCACCCTCGCGGCCGTGCTCAACGAGCCGGTACCGCCGCCGGAGCGGGCCGGGCCGCTGACCGCCGCGCTGACGGCGGTCCTGGTGAAGGACCCGGACGCCCGGCCCGGCCGCGCGGCGCTCGACGGGATGCTCGCGGCGGCCGCGCGGGGCGAAAGCACGGCCGCCGGTACGGATCCGGTGGTGACCGTCCCGTACGCCGAAACCGCCCCTGTGGCGTCGGACCCCGGAGGCCCCGGAGGCCCCGGAGGCCCCGGGGACGCGACCTCGTATCCCCTGCCGGCGCCCACCCCGGCACCGGATCAGGCCGTCGCCCGGGGCGCTTCGGCCGATCCGGGCGGGCTACCGGAGCCGATATCCCGCGACACCGCCCCGGTGGACGGTTCCGGCGCGCCCCCGGGGACGGCGACGACCTCCGGCGAACCCGCCGTACCGGCTCCGCCGCCCCCGCCGAAGTCCCGGCTGCGGGCCCGGCTCACGATCGGCGCCGCCCTGCTGAGTACGGCGGTGACGGCCTTCGTGGTGTGGACCGTGCTGCCCCGGGACGGCGACACCGACCGCGACCGGAACCCCGCGAACACGCCGGGGGCCGCCGCCGCGGGCGCCACCGCACCGGGCAAGTCCCCCGGCAAATCCAGCAGCGCGTCCCCCGGCACGTCCCCCGGCCCCGGTTCCGTCGCCGACGACGAACCGCGGAACTACCTCGCCCCCGCGAACCTCCGGCGGGCGATCAAGGCACTGACCGCCGAGACGGGCCACGACCGGGTGCTCGGCGTCACCGCCTACCCCATGTATGTGTTCTTCTACGTCCCGGTCGAAGGCAGCGACACCCGCTATGTGTCGTACACCTTCGACGAACGCGGCCTGAAGCCGGGCAATATGCGCGGCAGCATGATGACCGGCCAGCGGCCCGTGAAGCTGAGCAGCTTCGACTGGGACGCGGTCCCGGCGCTCTTCGGAACGGCGGAGAAGGAGCTGCGGATGAAGGATGTGGACTCCCGCTATCTGCTGGTCAAGCCGCCGAACACGCTCTTCGGCGACCCGCCCGGGATGGCCGCGTATCTGATGACCGAATTCAAGGAAACGGGCTATGTGCTCGCCGACACCCGAGGAAGGATCGTCTCCGAGCACCCGCCCCGCCTCTGACCGCCCGCCCGGCCGCTCGCGGCGGAGCCCCGGGTTCCGTCCGCGATACGGGACGGGTCACCGGCCGTCCTCCGACGCGGGCAGCCCGACCGGCATCACCAGGGTGGTGAAGTCGCCCTGGTCGGCGGAGCGGACCACGACCGGGCCGTCCGCCGCCGACACCTCCAGCAGCACATCGGGGCCCACACCCGCGTCCACGGCGGGCAGCAGCACCTCCGGGTCGAACGCGACGGCCACCGGCGGGCCCGTATGCACCGCGGGCACAGCGCACCCGCCCGGTCCCGGTGCCGTGCCGGAGCCGTCCGTGAGGAGCAGCCGCTCACCGGCGGCGCGCAGCACCACGGGACCCGCCGCGCCGCGATCGGCGAGCGCGGCCCGCAGGGCGCCGCGGTCCGCGATGATCCGGTGCCGTACGGGCGCCAGGGCGCCGAGGACCGCCCGGTAGTCGGGGAACTCCCCGGCCGGGTCCTGACGCAGCGGCAGACAGCGGTCACCGCCGCACACCCCGGCCTCCCGGGACACCACGACCTCCGGCAGCCGCAGCGCCCAGGCGGCGACCTCCTTCGCCCGCCCGCCGTCGAGCGTCAGCCGTACCGGGGCGCCGGCGGTGTCCCCGCCGCCTTCGGGGCCGTACGGTTCCGTCGACCCGGGGAGCGGGCGCAGGGTACGGATCGCCATCCGGTAGCGGTCGGTGGCCACGACCCTCAGCTCGGAGCCGTCCAGCTCCAGCAGAATCCTGCCGAGTACGGGGAGTTCGGCGCGGGCGGCTCCGGCGGCGACGGCGGGCGCCACCTGCCGCAGGGCGCCCGCGAACTCGGCCCCGCCGACGACCGCGCGTGCGCCGCCGCCGGGCACCGCGCCCGGCAGGTCCCGGAGGATCCCGTCCACCGCGTCCCGGGCCGCCGCCGCGGTACGGGCGGCCCGCCGGGCGTGCTCCTCCAGTACGGCCCGCGCCGCCGGCTCGGCACCGTCCAGGACCACCAGGGCGTCGGTCAGCGGCAGCCCGGCCGCGCGCAACCGGCGTACCAGCACCGCCCGGGGCTCCTGCCGCGGGGAGTAGCGCCGATAGCCGGTGAACTCGTCCACGGCGGCGGGCCGCAGCACTCCGCAGTCGTCGTAGAACCGCAGGGCGCTGGGGGCAAGACCCACCCGGCGCCCGAAGGCGCCGATACTCATCAGCTCCTCGTCGCCTACTGCGTTCATATCGTCTGCATCGTTCATGCCGTTCGTGCCGCTCGTGCCGCGGGCCGGTTCGACGGCCGCCCGTCGTACGGATTCGTTGTCGCTCATGACGCCGATGCTGGATCTTCGAGTGGCTGGAAGGTCAAGTCCCGCTCCCGGCGACGGTTCTCACAGCAGCCGGAACGCGATCACCACGGCCACCCCGGCGACGAGGAGCGGCGGCCCCAGCGGGAAACCCGTGCCGCGGGGGTCCTCCAGGGGCCGCAGTTCCGGGCGGTGTGCCAGGGCCCGCAGCTCATCGGCCGCGCGGCGCGCCGACGAAGGCGTACCGAGACGTTTCTCCAGGGGCCGGAACCCGACCGGCGCGAGCCGGATCTCGTCGGCCCCGGCCCGGTCGACGTAGACGCTGTCGTCGGCGTGCCGGACACCCGTGACGTCCTCCCAGGGGATGTGCCGCGTCCGCCAGGCGCCGGTCACCCGGATGCCCGTACGGCCCGCCGAGATCCGCCAGTTGAGCGCGACCGCGGCCAGCGTCACCAGGACCGGGAAGGACAGGGCGGCCAGGACCCAGGACAGACCCGGCTCCGCGGTGATGTTGAGCAGCACATTGCCGTGCAGGATCAGCAGCATGAAGACCCCGACACCCCGGGAGACCGCGTCCGCCGACCAGCTCCGCGGCTCGGCCGGGGGCCGGGGGCCCGCGGCGATCTCCGCGGCGACCTCGTCCACGGGACGTCCGGTGTTCCGGTTGCGGCGGGCCCGTTCCCGGGTACGTCCGGCGCCGTCCGCAGAAGGCCCGGCGGGGGCCACCGGGAACACCCCGGACACCCCCGGCGCCACCAGGGCCACATCGGCACCGTGGAAAGGGGTGCCGTACAGGACGCCCTCGCGCAGTTGCGACAGGGGTCCTGTGGCGGGCGGCCGGTGCCGGGGCCGGGGCCCGAACGACTCCAGCCGTCCCGGACGCAGCAGGAACAGCGGGCGGGCGGAGGCCGGGTCGTCGGCCGCGTACACCCGGATCCGCCGGCCGCCCTGGTCCGCGCGGACCAGGACCCGCAGCACCGGGAAGGCGCCCCGCTCCCGGGCCCGGAACCGCCGCAGCCCGGTCAGCCCTTCGGTGAGGAGGGCCAGACCCGGGATCACGGTCAGCAGGGCCAACAGCTCCCAGTCGAAGATCTCGTACGGCTCCGAGACCAGCCGGACCCAGTCGCCGTCCACGACGAGACCGACCTCCGAACCGACCGGGTAGTACTCGGGGAAGACGGTGTCGAGCGCGTACCGGCGGCCGTCGGGGCCGACCGCGTCCAGCCGGGAGAGGTCGTCGGGGTCGCCGTCGACCGCGGTCACCTCGGCGGTCACCCGGGTCGCGCCCGCAGCCCGCTGCTCGTATCCGGTCACGACCTCGTGCGCCTGCCAGAGCGCGAAGGCGGTGGCCACCAGCAGGGCGGGGGCGACCGCACAGCGGAGGAGGCCGCGCCGGGGGTCGGGGACGCCCGGCGGGAGCGGGTGGCGGCCGGAACCGGCCGCCACCCGGGCGGCGTTCCGCCGACGGCGCTCGGCGACGACCCGGACGGTCAGCCCGGCCGTGACGAAGGCGGCGGCCAGGGGCGCGGCATACGCCGAGGGGTCCGCGTCGGGACCGAGGCCGAAGGCCGGTTCGAGCCGTGCGGGCAGCAGACCGGCGGCGGCCGGTACGCTCCCGGCGGTGTACGCGCCCAGCAGGACGAGGGCGATCCGGGGCGCGCGCCAGATCCAGAAGAGGCAGAGCACGCCCAGGGCGGCCACGGTGAGTTCGGCCCAGGAGGTGTCGCAGGGGCGGGCGACCGTACAGGGCTCGTCCGGGCTCGTGGCCACCGACCACACCAGGGCCGCCGCGAGGACGGCGACGGCGATCAGTGGATGCGCCCACCGGCCGGGACTCGCCGCCGACCACCTCTCCGCGTCGGCCGACCGCCAGGCGGCGGCGCCCTCGGGTATCTGTTCGGAAGGTAGGGGAACGGCGCTGCTCACCCGGGCATTATCCCTGTTCGGAAGCGGGCGGGCCCGAGAGGGGCGCCCGCTCGGGCGGACCGGCCCGATGGTTCACGGCCTCGTACGGGAACGATTTCCGGACTGGGTGTATATCATCCGGCCCGGTTTCAGCGGCTGGACGGCCAGTTACTACGTCGACTACGCGGGCCATGTCCTCCCGGACACCCCGTGGTGCTGACGGCCGCGGTACTCCCGTAACGCGCTGAGAACACGCAGGTCCCCTCGGCCGAGGGGACCTACGCATTCGTCGGCCAGCCCGCCATCATCACGAGCAGTATCGCGACGGGTATCAATTGGAAGACCGCCGCGCCCCACATCCGGGCGAGCAGCAGCCCGGCGAGGATCACCCCGGCGACGGCCAGTGCGTAACCCAGCTCCCGTACCGGGACCGGGGAGGGTCCGCCGTCGTAACCGTGCGCCCAGCCCGACATCCCGACCGCGAGCAGCCCGTACCCCACGACCAGCACATTCAGCGGCAGCAGGGCCAGGGCCGCGATGGTGTTCCTGTACTTCATGCGGCCATGCTGCGCGGGGGCGGGGGAGGGCGCGTGAGTACGCGTACTCAACTCCGGGCGTGGTTACGGCGCCGAACGCCCCGCGTCAGTAGTCCGTACCGACGCTCCATACCGTCGCCGCCCCGGTGGTGGAGCACGTCGCCACCGAGTAACCGGCCACTCGCCACACGCCGTAGATCGTGAAGAGGGTGCCGTTGGTGCGGCGGCAGGTCACCCGGACGCGATATGCCGACACCGTGCCCAGGTTGGTGCACGACGTACGGCCGGTGTAGCCGTCGACGTTCTCCGGGGTGCAGGAGATCAGCGGGCGGACGACCGAGGCGGGCGACGCCGACGCCGGGGCGGCGGGGGCCGGGGCGGCCGAGGCCACGGGGGCGCCGACGGCGCTCAGTCCGCCGATGGCGAGGGCGCCGACACCGAGCGCGGACACGTACTTCCGTAAGGACATGACTCTCCTCCAGTGTGTGTGCCAACTGGTGCGATCGGGGCCGGCGCGCGGCGCGCGCCTCCGCGGCGGAAGACCGTGGGGGACGTAGCGGAACCGCCGCACGGCGCGCCCGGACCGGCGGGTCACCGGTGCGCGGACCGCGCGGGGCGCGGTGGTGGCCGTCCCCCGAACGGCCCGGACCACGGATGGAGCAAGTGTGGCCGGGGCCGTCCGGACTGTGCCCCTGGCGTATTCCCAAGCGATGGCAATGGTTCGCACCAATGGCGGTACGGCGGATCAGCAGCCTCTTTCACGCCGTCGCGGCGCCGTCGTGGGGCTGTCGCGGCGCCGTCGTGGGGCTGTCGCGGCACCGCGACGTGCCGTCGGGGTGCCGCCGCGACACCCCTCAGGACGCGGCGGGACCCGCGTACCGGGTGAGGTCGTCGGCGCAGCCGAGTACGGCGGTACGGGCCCGGCCCACGGACGCCCCCGCGCCCGCCGCGAGGGACAGCTCGACCGCTCCCGGGGCCGTACCGGCGTGTCCCGTACGGGCCGTGGCCACGACCGACGACCGCGGGGCGCGGCTGTCGTCGGGCGCGGGGACGGTCACCCGCAGTTCGGCGCCCTTCGCCGTGACACCGGCCGCGGCGATCAACTCCTCCATGGCCGCGGCCACCGGCGCCGCGCTCTCCGTCAGGGAGCCGCCGGGCAGCGGGACGGCGCGGCCGTCGAGTACGGGGGCGCCGACACCGCGCAGGGGGGTGACGGTCAGCCGGAGTTCGCGGGTGCTGAACACCTTCCGGTGATGGAGGACGTAGACGGCGACCAGCGCGGCGCGCACGGCGTTGAGCAGCGGGGTCACCGCGGGATCCGACGGCGCGTCCCAGGTCCACCGGCGGGCGGCCACCCGGTGCGGTGTCCGGCCCTCGGCCAGGGCGACGAGCCCTTCCCTGACGGTCTCGCCGAGTTGCCAGCGGCCCCCGTGGTCGACGGAGAACAGCCGGCCCTCCTCGTCGACCGCGAGCGGCGCGTCGCTGTCCGTGCGGCCGAAGGGGAAGAGCCGCGCGCCGGTGGCCCGGCCGAGCCGGGCGAACGGCCGCAGCGCGTGCCGGGCCGCCACCGGGTCCACGACACAGCCGGTGGCGGCGACCTCGCGGCCGGGCCCGGCCGGGGGCAGCCGCAGCCCGTGGAACTCGCGCAGGGCCCGGTCGGCGGCGGGGAAGATCTCCCACGCGGCCCCGCCCACCACCGGCTCGACCAGGGTGACGGCCTTCAACGCCGCCAACTGGGCCTCGACGCCGACGTCCCGGCCCTCGTACCAGCCCGCCGCCGTCAGGACCTCCTCACCGGTGGTCATGCGGCATCGATGCCGAGCCGGTCCAGCAGGGCGCCGCAGGAGCGGCAGACCGGTGCCGGGGTGCCGTGCTCGGGATCGCCCTGGGCGCGGATCTTCCGTGCGACGAGCGCCGCGCCCGCGAAGTGCGGGACGGCCTCGTCCAGCGATGTCGTCCCGCCGTCGGTCCGCTCCTGGTCGAGGCCCCACAACTGGTCGGACACCAGCGCCGATTCGGCGCAGTAGCCGGTGAAGGGCTCGCGCAGACTCACCGGAAGGCCGTCGAAGAAGGCGCGTACGGCGGGGTGGAGCCGGGGCTCGTCGTCGCCGACGAGGTTGGTCTGGCTGAAGATCCTGCCGCCGACGAGCAGGGACGCCGCCACACCGGGTACGAGGTCAGCCACGGCGGCCTCCCGTGCGGGATCCCGTGCCGCCGACTCTTCTCAGAAAGGCCATCTGCCGCTCTCGCTCCCTGTCCGGCGCCGTGTACCCCATGGCGTATCGGCTTCCCGCCGCCCCGTCCGGGACCTCCCCGGGGCGTCCGCGCCCCCGGTCCCGTGGCCACATCGTGCCACGACCACCGGGAACAGGTGTACGCGATCGGAGCGGGACGCGTCGCGCCGGAGGTACGCGACAGGCGCGGGACCTGCCGCGAAGGGTGTACGCGGCCGGTGCCGGAGCGGCCCGGCGGTATCGCCGGATCGAGGGAGTGGACGACGGTGCGGTCGCCGTAGCCGAGAGTCAGGCCCTCCGCCGTCAGGGAGTGGCGCGTGGTCACAGGGAGCCTCCCGTACCGAACGACATTTCATCGGATAAGCGGGTCATACGGAACATCGGCGATGGATGTCCTTAGGGTGGCCGCCATGACCCACCGTCAGTCCGGGCCCGTGAGCACCTCCGACGGCCGTATCCGCCACCGCCCCGGATTCCTCGCCGCGGCCGGGGTCTTCGCCATCGGGATGGCGGGGACCACCCTGCCCACCCCGCTGTACGGCCTCTACCGCGAGGAACTCGGCTTCTCCGAACTGACCGTGACCCTGGTCTTCGCCACCTACGCCGTCGGCGTGATCCTCACCCTCCTCCTCGCGGGCAACCACTCCGACCGCGCGGGCCGCCGCCCCGTCCTGCTCTGCGCCCTGCTGTTCGGGGCGGCCAGCGCCGTCTGCTTCCTCCTGGAGGACGGTCTGCCGCTGCTCTACGCGGGCCGGGTGTTCTCCGGGTTCTCGGCCGGGCTGCTCAGCGGCGCCGGCACGGTGACCGTCCTGGAACTGGCCGGTCCGGGACAGCGCTCCCGGGCCGGATTCGCGGCCACGGCCGCCAATATGGGCGGCCTCGGCTGCGGACCGCTGCTCTCCGGCTTCCTCGCCGAGTACGCGCCCGCGCCGCTGACCCTGCCCTTCCTGGTCCATCTCGGGTTGCTGGGCGTGGCCGGGGCGGTGGTGCTCCTGCTCCCCGAGACCGTGCCCGACCCGCACCCGAGGGCGCGACCCGTACCCCAGGGCCTGTACGTCCCCCCGGAGGTACGGGCCGTCTTCGCGCCCGCCGCGATCGCCGCCTTCGCGGGCTTCTCCCTGCTCGGACTGTTCACGGCGGTCGCGCCGAGCTTTCTCGCCGAGACCCTGGGGGAGCGGAACCTCGCGGTCTGCGGGCTGGTCGTCTTCGCGGTCTTCCTGGCCTCGACGGCCGGACAGGCCCTGACGGGCAGAATCCCGGCGGGCACCCCGGGCCCGGCCGGCGCGCCCGTGGTGGGTCCGGCCCTTCCGCTCGGCTGTCTCGTCCTGGTGGCCGGACTGCTGATGGTCGGCGCCTCGTTGTGGGCCAGGTCCCTGCCCCTGCTCGTGATCGGCGGAATGTGCGGCGGCCTCGGCCAGGGACTCGCCTTCCGCGCCGGGCTCACCGCCGTCGGCGACGCCGCGCCCGCCGCCCACCGGGCCGCGACCGTCTCCTCGTTCTTCGTCGTCGCCTATACGGGTATCTCGGTACCGGTCATCGGGGTCGGCGCGCTCGCCGTGACGCTCGGCCTGGTCCGGGCGGGGCTGATCTTCACCGGCTGTGTGACCCTGGTCGCCGTCGCCACCGGGGTATGGCTCGCCCACCGGGGTCCGGGTCGCGCCGCCTCGTAGGCCGTGTCTTCCAAGCCCCGCCGGGACCGCGCGGGGGAGTTCAACGGGAATACGCACTTCCCGTTGCCCCGCGGCCCGTGTGCCGCCAAGCTCGGGCCAGCCTCCGGGGCCACGGCTCCGGAGGACGTGCGAACCCCGAGCAAGCCCGAATGAAGAGGGAGTGCGCTTCGTCATGCCTTTGACCAGAAAGCTCTCCACCATCTCCGCGGCGGTGGCCCTGACGGGCGCCGCGCTGCTGACGGCTCCGTCCGCTCAGGCCGCCCCCACCCCGGCCGCCCCGACCCCGGCCGCGGTATCCGCGACCGCGGCTTCCGGATGGGTCCCGATGGGCACGCATCCGTCGTACTCGGCCTGCGTCGCCACCGGCCAGTACCTGGTCAGTATCTGGCTGATCCCCGAGTACTACTGCGACCCGTACGCGCCGTACATGCTCTACGGCATGAAGTAACCCGCGCACCGCCGCGCGATCGTCCCCGCGGTCGGGGCGATCCGTGCGGAGAACGCCGTGAGAGCGCGCCGATGCTCCCCGCCCGGCCGGGCGGAGAGCATCGGCACGCTCGGTCTTCCCGGCGCTACCGCCCGGCCCTCCGGGGCGGCCCGGCGAGCAGACCGCGTGCGGCGCTCAGGGCCTGCGACTCCCGGCGGGTGCCCGTGATGACACAGAGGGTGTACACGATCCCCTCGATCCGGATCGAGGAGTCGCCCCGGGGGGCGCGCTCCGCTGTCAGCGTGTCGTAGCGGTCGACCAGCTCCCGCACGACGTTCGGATCCGGCTTCAGCACCATGGGCCCTCCTCGGGTCCTTCGCGTCGATCCCCACCCCGATAGCACCCCCGCACCCCCGACACCCCCGGCGCCGCTGTGCGGCCCCCGGCACCTCTTCGATGGTCCCCCGCCGGGACCGGGCCCGCACCCGGGCCCGACCGGCCGCGTCCCTGCGGGACCCGAATGGGCGCGGCCCTTTCATTCCGCCGAGGAACATATTCCCGGGGGACATATATGCATCGATCAAGCGCTCAGTTTCGCGGTGAAACAAACTCAAGATACCCGAAATGCGGGGGTCCGGAAAATGATGATAGTACTTTGTTTACGTGGCTGATGGCCTTGCGCATTTTCCGCTTGTGTCACTTTTTGAATCCTCCTTGACTCGTAGCTGTACCGGCAAATAACTTTCCAAGAGTCACATTCCCGACTCCGATCCGGCCCGCCGTCGATGCGCGCCGCATAAGCGCCTGAGTCGCGCTGAAAACATTCGGAGTTCGCATTCACGGAAACCATCGAAAGGGTGGTTGCATGCTGAAAAGAAAAAGTCCTCAATGGTCCCCGCGGGCCGTGGTGTTCGACTGCGACGGAACGCTGCTGGACAGTGAGAGGCACTGGATCGACGCCCGGCTGAAGGTGCTCGACGACCACGGTGTGGTCCCGGACGAGAAGTTCGCGGAGCTGGCCCAGGGGGTGCACTACACCGAGTGCGGCCGGCTCATGGCCACCATGGCCGGTCGGCCCAGGCAGGCGGCGCAGATGACCGATGACCTGCTGCGCACCTTCCGGGCCCTCGCCTCGGCCGCTCCCGTCACCTGCCCCGGGGCGCCCGCCGTCGTCTCGTCCGCGGCCGGCCGGGTGCCGGTGGCCGTGGCCAGCAACTGCCCGCAGGACGTGGTGGAGACCTGCCTCGACAGCGCGGGACTGCTCCGGCACTTCCGCCATGTCGTGGTTCCCGGCGGCCGGGTGCGGCCGAAACCCGAACCCGATGTCTATGAGGAGGCCGCAGCCCGGTGCGGCTTCGATCCGGCGGACTGCCTCGCGCTCGAGGATTCCCTCTGCGGAATTCGTTCGGCCGTCGGCGCCGGAATGCCGGTGATCGGCATCGGCGAGAACCCGTCGCCGGAGGGCCTGCAACTGGCGGACGCCTGGGTCTCCTCCTTGGCGGACCCGGAACTCGGTATCTGGATCAGCGGCTGGACCGAGCAGGATCGCTTCGGCACCGACTGACCGTCGCGCGGTGCAACGGGGGGCCGGGAAAAGAGGGAATTCCCGCCCGGGAGCGGTAGGTGTTCGCGCCCGCCGCCCGCGCCGATCCGCTCCCACCGGCATACAGTCGTCTGGAGGCCGGGGTATCCGGCACCCGCGAGTGGCCGTCACGTTTCGTGGACAACGGCGCTGTCGTACCAGTGGTTTCACCCATTTGGAGGTGCGATGAGCTATTTCCTCCCCACCGATGAGGCCGTACTGACGGCATGCCGGGGGCTCGCCCTCTCCCATCCCACGATCGGGCTGTGCGTGGAACCCCTGTACCTCCTGGCCGGGCGGCCCGCCGCGAAACGGCGCGTGGCCCTGGTCGCCGGAGGCGGTGCCGGGCACGAGCCCCTGCACGCCGGACTGCTGGGCCGCGGCGGACTCGACGCGGTCGTCCCCGGAGCCATCTTCACCTCGCCCGGCAGCGCGCAGATCACCGCCGCGTCGCTCGCCGCCGCAGCCGTCGGAGAGCGCGACGCCGTGCTGTACATCGTGAAGAACTACACGGGCGACCGGATCAACTTCTCCCTCGCCGCCGACCAGGTCCGCACCGCGGGCGTCGAGGTCGCCGAGGTCGTCGTGGACGACGACCTCGCCACCGACGGCACGGCCGCCGGACGGCGCGGAACGGGAGCCACCGTCGTGGTGGAGAAACTGCTCGGCGCACTGGCGGACCAGGGCGCCGACCTCGACGCGCTGGCCGAACTCGGCGGCCGGGTCGCCCTGGCCTCCCGCAGCCTCGCCGTCTGCGCCCGGGCCCACACCTCACCCGTCCTCAAATCGCCGGCGTTCCAGCTGCGGCCCGACGAACTCGACTACGGGGTCGGCATACATGGCGAGCGCGCCGCGCACACCGTCACAGGACCGCACGGAGTCGAACTGCTCGTCGCCCGGATGCTCGCGGAACTCCTGGACGGCGTCCCCCCGAGCCCCCACGGCGTGATCGCCGTCATATCGAACCTCGGGAGCACCAGCGATCTGGAGATACGGATCGTGAGCGCGCTGGTCCACCAGTACCTCGGGGCGCGCGGCGTCCCGGTCCACGCGCTCGCCGCCGGGACCTATGTCACGGCCCTCGACATGGCGGGCTTCAGCATCACCCTGACCGCCCTGGAACCGGGCTGGGCCGAACTGTGGGACCTCCCCACCGACACCCCCCTGCGTCTGCCCGGCGCCGCGGCCACCAGGGCCGCCGAGTTCGCCCCGCCCCCCGGCCCCGTACCGGCGAGTGGCTTCCCCGGGGCGATCCGTACCGCGGCGGCGACGGAGGCCACGGCCACGGCGACGGCCGCGGCGGCGGACCCCGGCGGTACCGCCTTCCTCCACGAACTCCACCGGATCTGCGCCCTCACCCACGCCGACCTCGACGAACTCGACCAGTCCGCCGGGGACGGCGACTTCGGCGACAACTTCTGCGGCGGTGTCGCGGCGGCCGTACGCCTCGCCGAACGGTCCGGCGTCCCCGGCGCCACCGCCCTGGCCGAGACCTTCCGCGACCGCGTCGGCGGCTCCAGCGGCCCCCTCTTCGGCATCCTCTTCGACGCCCTGGCCGCCCCCGCCGACCGGCTCCCCGCGGACCTCCCCGGTCTCGCCGCCGCCCTGCGCGGCGCCCTCCTCCGGATCACCGCGCTCGGCGGCGCCGCCCCCGGGGACCGCACGCTCGTCGACGCCCTCGCCCCCGCCGCCGACGCCCTCGGCCTCACCCCGGCCACCGACCCCCGCCGGGCCCTGACCACCGCGGCCCGCGCGGCCATCGGGGGCGCGTGCGCCACCGCGGCCCTCACCGCCCGCCGCGGCCGGGCCAGCTACACCGGCGAACACTCCCGCGGCCTGCCCGACCCCGGGGCCGTCGCCGTCGCCCTCGTCCTCACGGCCCTGGCCCGGATCCATGAGCCCGCCCCGGCCGGCGGACTCCCCGCCCTGCACGCCATCACCCGCGGCGCCGCACCCTGAGGCCCCGCCGGGCACGCGGCACGTCGGTCTAGATCACCAGGGCCAGGGTCGCCGTCGCCGCCAGGGTGGCCGACACCGCGAGCACCAGACCTGTGCCCAGGAACCGCACCGGCTCGATGGCCGTACCGTGCCGGCGGCAGCGCTCGAACCACAGGAGTGTCGCCAACGAAGCCCACGGGGTGATCACCGAACCCGCGTTCACGCCGATCAGCAGGGCCAGCAGCTGGCCCTCGTTGCCCACCGGCACGGCCGCCTCACCGGCCAGGTAGACGGGCAGGTTGTTCAGCCCGTTGGACAACCCGGCCCCGACGGCCGCCGCGCGCAGCATGCCGCCGATACCGTCGTCGGACCCCATCGCGGCCGTCAGCAGGGAATGCAGCCCATGGGCGTTGACGCTCTCCACCACCAGGAACATCCCGGGCACCAGCACCAGCAGCCGCCACGGCATCAGGGAGAACGTCAGCTCCTCCTTTCGCCGTACCGCGAACGCCACCACCACGACCAGCGCCGCCGTCAGCGACGCCGACCACAGGGGCACATCGGCGAGGAGTATCGCCAGCAGGAAGCCCCCGCACGCCAGCGCGCAGACCCGGAAGAGCACCGGATCATCGGTCGTCGGCGGGGGCGGCGGGGTGTAGCCGAGCCGGTCCCGGTACGCCGGCCGCCAGTAGAAGAACCACAGACACACCATGGTGACGGCGATGGACACCAGTTGCGGAGCCCACATCACGGCCGCCATCCCGGTGGGCGACAGCGCGACCCGGTCCGCGGCGAGCAGATTCGTCAGATTCGACACGGGCAGCAGCAGACTGGCCGTGTTCGCCAGCCACACCGTGGTCATCGCCAGCGGTACGGCCGCGATCCCGAGCCGGGTGGCGAGCGCCAGCATCACCGGCGTCAGCAGTACCGCCGTGGTGTCCAGGTTCAGGGTGATGGTGACGACGGAGGCGAAGGCCGCGCAGAGCACGAACAGCAGGACATAGCTGCCCCGCCCCGCGCGGGCGACCCGGGTGGCGACCGTGTCGAAGACCTGCGCCCGGCCGGTCAGCTCCGCCAGCACGATCACCGACCCGAGGAAGACCAGCAGCGGCAGGACGCGCTCCATCGCGTCCGCCGCGGTCGCCCGGGGCAGCACCCCGGTGGCCATGCTGAGGAGACCCAGGGCCAGCAGTGCGGCGGCCAGCCAGTCCAGGGGGCGCAGACCTCGCCGCACTTCGGCAAGCACCGAACGGACCTCCTGTGATGCCGGCCGGATCGGCCAGTGGCGGACCCGGGGCGTCGTGGATCGCCTGGACTCCGGGGGAAGCCGATTATCGTACGGCGCTTCGGGCGCGGGGCTTCACACGGGCACCACCATCATCGCCCACCCCACCCCACCCCACCTCATCCCACGCCACAGCCGGGGCGTAGGCGTACGGGGCACCGGCCGGCAAAAAGGGTGGATCGCCGGCCCGGGGTGCCGGGCCGGCGATCCAGCCGATGTCCTGAGGTATGCGTCCCGTCCGTGAGCGCATCACCGCTCCGGACCTCACCCCATGGTTTCCAGGATGTTGTCGACGATATGCCAGAACAGGAGTTCACCCAGTTCGGCCGAGGCCCCCGTGGTGGACGACAGGACGCCCTGGTTGGACATCCGGGTCGCGTCCAGCGGGTGGCGGTAGATCCCGGCCGGTGGCGGGGTCTTGTGTTCCGGCCGGTCGGGGCGGACCGCCTCGGGGCGCAGATAGAGCATGAGACTGGTCTCGGTGAGGCCCGCGTGTTCCGCGTGCCAGCCGGGGAAGTCGGGCAGATGCTCGGCGACCCAGCCGTCGTCGACCAGGCTCCACCAGCTGAAGGCGGTGATCTCGGTGTCGGGGAAGGCGGTGCGGGGGCGGCAGTCGTCGATGGCTTCGAAGAGCAGCGCCTCGTTCTCGTAGTGGCCGTTGACGACGACGAGCCTGCCGGGCCGGAGGGGGGCCAGGGACGCCAGGGTGTCGCCGATGTAGTCGATCATCGTGGTACCCCGCAGATGCAGGGTGCCGGGCCAGTGCGAGCCGCCGCCGCTCTGCGGCAGCGACCTCGCGGAGATCGGCTGTACGGGCAGGACGAACCCGCCCACCTCCGATCCGATCTGCGCGGCCAGGGCCTCGGGGATGTCGAGGTCCACGGAGAGCGGCAGATGCGGTCCGTGCTGTTCCAGACCGCCGATGGGCCAGACGAGGGTCGCGCCGCGGATCGCGGACTCCACCTCGGTACTGGTGAGGTCGCCGTAGCGCGGGGGTGGTGCCGAGGCCCGGGTACGTGGGCTCACCTGGGCGCCCCGCTTCCGTCGCCGCCGCCCGCCGGGGTCGCCGACAGGCTGCGTCCGACGAGGTCGGCCGCCGACAGACTCGTACCGCTGAGCCAGTCCTCGACACCGCGGCAGATCTTGGTGAGCGTCTCGTGCATGTTGTGGTGCAGCGTCGTATAGACCTGCACCGCGTTCGCGCCCACGCTCAGATACTCGATCACATCGCCCGCGCCCTGGACTCCACCGCTGCCCAGGATCGGGATACGGACGCCCCGGCGCCGCAGGGCGTAGATCTCGGCCAGGACGAGCGGCTTGATCCCGGGTCCCGAGTAGCCGAACGCCCCGCCGAGATGCACCCGGCCGGTGGCCGCGTCGACCGCGAGCCCCGCGATGGTGTCGCTCAGGGTGATGGCGTCCGCGCCCTCGTCCACGGCGGCCGCCACCCGTGTGTGCAGCCCTTCGCCCGCCGCCAGCTTCACACTGAACGGCACCTCGACGGCCCGCCGGACCGCCCGGGTGTACGCGGCCACCCGCTCGGGTGTGTCCTCCCCGTACTCCTCGTCGTTGAGGCAGGAGATCCCGAGTTCGAGGGCGGGGCTGCCCGCCGCCGTGACCTGTTCGGAGAGCCGGGCCAGCTCCGCCGGGGTGTCGGCGTGGACCGATGTGACGAACGGCAGACCGTCGACCGAGAGCCGGCGCAGGATCGACAGCCATTCCTGAACGGTCCGGCGCGAGTACGTCGTACTGTTCAGCATTCCGGTCGGCAGCCGCAGCAGCCGCTCGTTCCCGCCGGTCGGGGGGTTGGGGTGAATGGTCTTGGTCACCACCGCGCCGGCTCCGCCCTCCAGCAGCCGGCGGATGTTCCGTTCCTGATCGGTGAGCAGACCCGAGCCCACGACGACCGGGGACGTCAGCTTCATGCCGAGCATCTCGGTCGCCAGGGCGTTGTCGGCCTCCGTGGTCATGTCGCCGCGCCCACCTTGCCCGTGACCGAGGCGAGCAGGCCTATGAGGGCCTCCGGGTACCGCTTCGCCTGATGCAGATCGACCACCTTGACCCGGGCCACGGTCGGCAGACCGCGCAGCAGATGACTGGCGTTCTCGGCCAGCGGCGTCGGGGTCACCACGACGATCGGCTTGTCCTGCGCCGAGGCCCAGCCGAGTTCGATGTGGGTGCCGTCGGTCCGCAGCAGCTCCCCGGAGACGACCGGGAGGACCGGGACGAAGACATCGCAGCGGCGCATCCAGTTGAAGTCCCGCACACTGACCTGGTCCGGTGTGAACAGCGGGGTGTCGACGCCGAACTTCTCCGCGACATGCGCCGAGAAGACCGTGGCCTTCGCGGCGGTGGCGGCCTCGATGATGTCGTGGATGGCGTTCTGGAGCGGCGCGTGGAATCCCTCGCCGTTGCCGAGCGCGTGCTGGATGGGGCCGCCGACGAAGACATTCACGCCGGAGAGATCGGGGGCGGCACCATAGGAGTTCTCGGCGAGGTCGATGTGGGTCTCGGTCATGACGTTCTCCAGATCTGTTGCGGGTGATGGGGCGGGTGGGGCGGTCATGCCGTCGTCGCGGACCCGGCGGTGTCCGCGGTGCCGGCGGTGGCCGCCGGGGCTGAGGATTCTGGGGCGACCGGCGTAACCGGCGTGCCTGGAGTGCCCGGGGTGCCTGGGGCGACCGGCGTGCCTGGGGGCTCGGTGGCCGCGGCGGCTTCCGGGGGCCGGTCCGGTGCGCCGTCCGGCCCGGCGTGGAGCGCGATGTTGCGGACCTTGATCTGGGTGAACTCGAGCAGCCCCCAGGGGCCGTACTCGACACCGACCCCCGACGCCCGGTGCCCTCCGAAGGGGACGTCGTGCCGCAGATCGCCATGGGTGTTGATCCACACCGTGCCGCACTCCACCCGTGACGCCAGCTTCCCGGCCTCGCGTTCGCCGCCCCACAACGAGCAGCCGAGCGCGTAGTCGCCCGCGCCCGCCCGGTCGAGGGCTTCGGGGACGCTGTCGTACGGCACGACCGGGATCACCGGGCCGAACTGCTCCTCCGCTTCCAGTTCGGTACCGGGCGGCAGGTCGGCGACGATCGTCGGCGGATAGAAGTACCCGGGCCCGGCGGGAACGCTTCCCCCGGTCACCACCCGGGCTCCGGCGGCGACGGCGCGGTCGACCAGGCCGGCGACCCGGTCCCGCTGGGCGGCGGAGACGAGCGGGCCCAGGTCCGATGCCGGGTCCATGCCGTCGCCGACCACGGTGGCCCGTGCCGCGTCGGCCAGCAGCCCGGCGTACCGGTCGAGCCGGTCCCGCGGTACGTAGATCCGTTTGATCGCGGCGCAGAACTGGCCGCTGTTCGCCATGGCCCGCCGGAAGAGCGCCGGCGCGATCCGCTCGGGATCGGCGTCGGGGAGGACGACGGCCGGGTCGTTGCCGCCGAGTTCCAGCACGACCCGCTTGAGATCCGCCGCCGCGGCCCGTGCGATGGCCTTGCCCACGGGGATCGAGCCGGTGAACGAGATGAGCCGTACGGCGCCGTGCCCGGTGAGGCGCTCGCCCACGCCGTCGTCGCCGGAGACGACGCTCAGGGTCCCCGCCGGCAGTACCTCGTTCAGCAGCTCGCCCATGAGCAGGCTGGACAGCGGGGTCTCGGGGGCCGGTTTGAGGACGACGGTATTGCCCGCCAGCAGCGCCGGGGCGATCTTGCAGACCGCGAGGAGCAGGGGGAAGTTGGAGGGGGCGATCGCCGCCACGACCCCGTACGGCACCCTTTCCAGCGTGATCTCCGACGTGCCGTCGTCGACGAGCCGCTGCCCGTTCAGCCCGAGGTCGGCCGTGTGCCCGAACCAGTCCGCCGAGGTCCGTACCTCGCCCAGGGCCTGCCGCAGCGGCTTGCCCTGCTCCCGGGTCAGCAGCTCGGCCAGCTCCCGGGCCCGGGCGGCCAGCGCCGGGCCGCAGGCCCGGAGCAGGGTCCGGCGCCGCGACAGCGGCAGCTCCGCCCAGGAGCGGAAGGCCGTGGCCGCGGCGTCCACCGTGTCGTCGAGCTGGTCGGCGGTGCACGCGGGGGCGTGGGCGAAGACCTCACCGGTCGCGGGGTTGTCCACCGGGATGCCCCGGCCCGGGGTGGCGCGGACGAGCCGCCCCGCCACCGTCATCGCCGCCGTCATGAGAGGCTGCCCGCGGTCGGCCGGCCGAAGGAGGTGCCGGCCGCCGCCATCGCGGCGTTGACGGCCCGGTGCGCCTCGCCCGCGATCCGCTCGGCCTCCGCCGTGCTCGCGGCGCAGACCACGACGCCCAGCGACGGCCGGTGCCGGCCGAGCGCGCGGACGGTCGACGGATAGGCCCGGACGCCCGCCGCCCAGAGCGTCTCGAACACCGGGCGGACATGGTCCTGGTACGAGGCGACACCGGTGAGCCGCAGCGGCATCGCGTCGTGGCTGTACGCGACCGGGGTCTCGCCGGCCCACCGTTCGGTGAGCGCGATCGCGTGCATGGCTCCGGTGCGCCGGGCGTTGATCTCGGTGACGTACAGCTCCCCGTCGGTGCCGAGGAGGCAGTCGAGGGAGAACCAGCCCCGGTAGCCGATGGACCGGGCGAACCCGTGGACACGGGTGCTGAGGTCGGTGAGCCGTTCCTCCAGGGCGGGATCGAGGATCCCGGGCCCCAGGGTCAGACTGCGGTACCGCAGTCCGTCCACGCCGAGCATGCTGTACTCGAAACGGGGCTTCCCGCCGGGGCCGTCGTCGTCACCGACGAGGACGTCCACGGCCGGGCAGTCGGCGGCGTGCTCGACATAGTCCTGGACTGTGAGGGGGAACGTACCGAAGAAGGGTTCGCGCCGCAGCGTCTGCCAGAACCCGTCGGTTCCTGCGCCGTCGCTCCGCGCGACCGCCGAGCCGTAGCCGCCGACGCCGTACATGCTCTTGACCACGGCCCGGCCGCCGCTGCCGACGATCGCCTCGACCGCGCCCCTGAGCTGGTCCCAGCTGGCGACCGAGATACCCCGCGGCACCCGGAACCCGGGGATGTGCGCGGCGAGATCCGTACAGCTCAGCTTGGATTCGAGGTACTCGCACGACCAGGCGTCCCGGGGCTCGGCGACATCCAGCACGACCTCGTGCCCATGGCTGCGGAGCGCCGCGGCCAGCGAATACAGCTCCGGTGACGACCCCCAGGACACAAACCGCACCACACGCGCCCCCGCGGTCGCCGCGCAGAGCGCGGCGAGTGCCCGGTCGTCGTCGAGCAGATCGTGGACCAGCCGGCCGGTGCGCGGCGCCGGCGACACGACCGGGGGGACTGCGGAGCCGAGTCCGGCGTGGACGTCGGCCAGCCATTCGGGGGACCAGCCGGCCGGGAGGACGAGGACACGGTCGGCGTCGCTCCAGAAGACGCACTGGTCGGCGAGGTTCGTCCCGTGCTCGACGAGATCGCGCTCCACCCCCGGGTCGAGATCGAGCAGCGGGCGTTTCAGATTGAACTCGACGATGTTCGGGATGACCAGGTCAATGGTCTCTGACATGCTCTCCTGCCTTCCCGGGCGTGGTGCGTGAGGGGGGTGCGAGGACCGAGGGCCGGCCGAGGGGCGGCAGAGCCTGTTCCAGGGTCTTGGCGAGCGCGAGCGTCGTACGGTCGCCGAGATAGGGCCCGGCGACCGCCAGACCGACCGGAAGGCCGCCGGCCGTCAGCCCGGCCGGGAGCACCGTCGTGGGCAGGTAGCACACACCGGTCAGACCGGCCCAGGTGATCTGGTCCCAGTAGGGCCGGCTGCGGCCGTCGACCACGATGTCCCGTTCGGCGAAGGGACGGTGGTCGTGCGGCGGGGCCGCGGTGGGGGCGGCCGGCAGCAGGATCGCGTCGTACTCCTCGAAGAACCGGTGCCAGCGGAGCCGTAACCGGGCCCGGTTGGCGTCGGCCTCCACCCAGGCGCGGTGGGTCTGCCCGACGTGCTCGGCGCCGAGCTCCGCGCCCGGGGCCCGGTCGCCGCGGGCGATCGCGTCGATGTCGCGGGCCGAGTAGTGGCCGAAGGCGACCGGTGCGAGCAGTGCGCGGAAGACCCGGTCGCTCGCGTCCAGCCGGATGCCCTTGGGGGCGGTCCGCTCCACCACGACCCCCGTGTCCGCCAGCCGGTCGGCGGCGTGTTCGAGTACGCGGCGGACCTCGCCGTCCACCGGGCAGTACGGGTCGTCGAACCAGGCCGCGACCCGCCGGACCGGACGGGCCGGCGGCAGTTCGAGCCGCCAGGCGGACGCGTCCCGTGCGTCGGGCCCGGCGACGGCGTCGAACGCGGCGATCAGATCGTCCGCGGTCCGCGCGAACGGTCCCGCGACCGTGAGATCGGGGGCCGTATGGGCGAACGGCAGCGGTGGGACCTGCCCGTACACCGGCACGGTACGGAAGCTCGGTTTGTGCCCGAGCACCCCGCAGTGCGAGGCGGGGATCCGGATCGATCCGGCGATGTCGGAGCCCAGCTCGATCGGGGTGAACCCGGCGGCGACCGCGCCGGCCGACCCGCCCGACGAGCCGCCGGTGGTGAATTGGGTTCCCCAGGGATTGCGGGCGGTGCCGAACAGCTCGCCGTAGGTCTGCACATCGGCCGAGTACTCCGGCAGATTGGTCTTCCCGAAGACGACGCAGCCCGCCCGGCGCAGCGCCGCCACGGCGTCGGCGTCGTGCACCGGCACATGGGCCGAGAGCGCCGCGGCGCCTCCCGTGGTGCGCAGACCGGCGGTCGAGAAGCAGTCCTTCACCGTCATGGGGACGCCGTGCAGGGGTGGGAGCGCGGCACCGCCGACGGTGGCGTCGTCCGCGGCCTTCGCCGCGGCCATGGCCCGCTCGTCGACGGTCACGACCAGACCGAGCCCGGAGTTGTGCCGTTCGACGGCGGCGAGCAGCGCCGACAGATACTCGCGGGCCGAGATCCTCCGCGCGGCTATCGCCCCGGCGGCTTCGACCGCCGACCACCGGCACAACTCCTCGTCGACACCCAATGTGCCACCACCTGCCGTCGTCGGGGCTCGGCCGCCGGGTCCGGGGCCGATCGATCCGTTTCCACCCGGCCAGGCGCCGGGCCGCCCGCCCGGCTACCCATGGAGGTGGGACGGGTGCCGTGGGCCGTCCGGCGCGGCCGGCCCGGTGAGCGCGGCGCACTCCGCGAGGGTCATCTCGCCCGCCGTGAGGGCGACCAGGAGCTTCTCGACGGCCCGGAGGAAGCCCCGTACGGCCGCCGGGGAGAGCACCTCCGGATGCGCGCCGAGAACGATCCGGACGCGGTCGGGCACGTCGTCGTGGACCACGAGGAAGAAACGCTCCGCCTCATGGAAGTCATCGGGTTCGACGGTGGTCGCGGCCGTCGCCGCGCGGATCTCCGCCGGTGTCGCGGGCCGCGGCCCCGGCCGGTCCTCCCGGACCGCCCGCGCGTCGTTGAAGCAGCACGAGAGGTCGATCCGCTCACCGCGTCCGCGCTCGTGTTCCCGCAGGGCGCGCTCGGCCCGCACCGGGTCGTACAGACCGTTGACATAGGCCCGCATCGCCGCGACACGCGCCGCACGGACCACGTCGGCGACGGTCTCCCCGGTCACATCGACGGTGACGGGGACCTCCTGGTGCAGATTGGCCACGGTGTCGCGCAGCACCTGGTGGGTGCGGTTGGCCGCGAGGAGCCGGAGCCCGCACCGCGGCAGACCGCTCCGCTGTGCCAGGAGCAGCGACACCACGGCGAGCAGCACCGCCGAGCCGCTCGCCCGGTAACGCCCGGCGAGTACCGGCAGTGCCAGGGCGACCGCCCGGGAATCCAGTACGGCGCTGTGGAAGGGCGGCCGGGCCGTCTCCCGTACCGGGTCCTTGCCGGGGAACATCGTCGAAGGCAGCAGCGCCAGTTGTTCGTCCCAGTAGCGGTCGGCGCGGTCCAGCAGCCGCCGTCCCTGTTCGGACTCCTCGAACGCCGCCTGTTCCAGCGGCTGCCGGAACTCCGCCGGCGGCCCGGCGGCGCGGCCCGTCACCCTGGCGGCCAGCAGCCGTGCGAGCTCCGTTTCGAGGACGCGCAGCCCCATCAGATCGGCGGCCATGTGCGAGATGCAGAACACGACCCGCACCGGTTCGCCGTCCAGGCAGACGACGGCCGCCCGGAACGGCAGATCCACGGCGTGGTCGAACGCGACGCCACTCGTGTCCACGCCCCACCCGGTGGTGGCGTTCTCCACGTCCGACGCGTCGGTCGCTGAGACGGTCCCGACCGGGAAGGATCCCGACCGGGTCACCCGCTGGGTCAGTTCGCCGTCCGTCCCGACGCGATACGTCGTACGCAACGTCTCGTGCCGGCCCACCAGTTCGCCCAGTACGGCATGGACGTCGGGCACCGTGCTGCCGCGCGGCAGCACGGCCCAGTGGATCTGGTTGTAGAAAGCGGAGTCCGGCATCCGTCGCTGGATCAGATTCCACATGTGCCGTTGCGCGCACGTCGCGGGACCGGCGGCGGACCGCCCACCGGAGAACGCGACGTCACACTGAACCGATTCAGCCACGGCCCCGTCCCTCAATAGCTCGAATGCACACCAGGTGTCAGCAGATGTGTCTCCGATCCGAGCAAGGCCGGTGAGAAGACGCACATCAGCGTCATTCCGTCCTGCGAACGAAGTATGTGCGGTTCACCCATACCCGGGGCGTACAGCGTCCCCGGCTTGATTTCAAAGACGCCGTCCTCCGTTTCCACTGAACCGGAGCCGCTCACGCAATAACAGACCTCTTGATGGTTGTCGTACCGCAGATACGACTCACTGCCGGGCTGTACATAGGTTTCGGTCAGGCCGAACCCCAATCCATCCGCCTGAACGAGTAGTCGTCGACTGGTTCCATTGCCCCAGTCCACATCGCATTCACTTCCTACGACATCTTCAACCGAGCGCACCAGCAAGGTTCACCTGCCCAGGATTCGGTGTTTCCGCGAGGGTCGGCAGCGATTCTAGGAAGGCCGCGCCGATATTTCCACGGACAGTACGGCTATGGCCACTTGGCTAGGCCCCCCGGTGCGGCCGTTTGAGCCTTCCCGGAAACCGCTTCCACCTCCGAACCTTGATCTCGTCGCGATGTCGACGGCGGCACAGGGAGGCTCTCGTGCGAGCGATCATCCTGACCGGAGGGAAAGGGACCCGCCTCCGGCCATACACCGACAACCGGCCCAAGGGTTTGCTCCAGCTGAGCCGATACTCCATCCTCGAAGTCATCATCCGGCGGCTCCGTGGCGCCGGCTTCAGCCACATCACCTTGTGCGTCTCCCATCTGGCCCACCAGATCAGAGCCGAGTTCGGCGACGGGGGAACACTCGGAGTCCGGATCGACTACAGCAACGACCCGCGGCCGTTGGGCACCGCGGCGCCGCTGGCCGGGGTCGTGGACTGGAACGGGCCCGCCCTGGTCATGAACGGCGATGTGCTGACCGCGCTCGACTTCGCCGAGCTGTACCGGGCGCACAAGGACGCCGGCGGTGTGCTGACCGTCGCGTCGCTCCGCCGCCCGGTACCGATCGGCTTCGGCGTCCTCGACATCCGGGGCGGCCGGGTGACCGCGATCAAGGAGAAACCGACACTCCGTATCGATATCTCATCGGGTATCTATGTGGCGGACGCCGCCGTGGTCGACGCCATTACCCCGGAGGAGCCCATCGACATGCCGGATCTGGTGGCCGCGATGATAGCGCGAGGACGTCAGGTCAACGCCTACTCCTTCACCGACCGCTGGCACGACATCGGCACGCCCGAAAGATACGAAGAGGCGCAGCGCTGCTTCGCCGAGAACCCGGACCTCTATTTACCCGGCCTCGGCGCCCCGGCGCCCGGCGGTCCCGGCGAACGTCCAGGAAGCGGGTCGGCGCACCGGCCCACCGAGACGGATTCCCCGGAACCGCATTTCCATCCCCGCCACGCATCGAGAGAGGCCAACGGGTCTGTGACAAACGACGATCCGGCGACGGACGACCTGCCTTCGCAGATCGCGCGGGACATGGGCACGGTTCTGGAATGCCGTCCCCTGGGCCCCGCGGACGACTTCTTCCTCCTCGGCGGCGACTCGCTGCGCGCCGTCGACCTGATAGCGCGGCTCACCGAACGTTTCGAGCCGGTGGACCCGGAGGCGGCCGACCGGCTGCACGCCGAACTGCTGCTCGCGGTCTTCGACGACGCCAGTCCGGCCGCCCTGGCCGATGTCGTACGGTCGCACCGTGTGGCGAGCCGGTCCGCCCGATGACCCACGGCGCACCAGACGAAACGGACCGCCCGGCCGCCGGACCCCCCGAAACGCCCACCCTCACCGGCTCGCTGCGCGCCGCCGCCGAACGCTCCCCGGACGCGGTCGCCGTCAGTACCCGCGGCAGCGCGGCCTGGCAGGACATGACGTGGGCCGGGCTGCGGGACGCGGTGTCGGCCGCGGCGGCCAACGCGACCGCCTGGGAACGCCCGCCGGGACCGGTGATCGTCCTGGTGGACAACACCCCGGTCTGCGTCGCGGCCATGCTGGGACTCTTCCTGGCCGGTGCCGACACCCTGCTCGTGGAGCGCGAGAACTCGCATCTGGGGGAGGCCCGATCGGTCGTCCACCGGCTGCCGCCGGCGGGGCTCGTCGGCCCGTCCGACGCGTCGGCCGTGCCGGGGCTCGCGCACCGCACGTTCGAAGAGCTGGTGTACGGGCCGGTACCGGCCGGCACGGTGGTACCGCCGGAGGACCCCGAGACGGCCGTCCTCCAGCTCACCTCCGGCAGCACCGGCGAACCCCGGATCGCCCGGCAGACCCTGGGCAACACCCTCACCGGCGGCGCGCTGTACCGGGACATCCACCGGATCACCGCCGCCGACACCGTGCTCGCCATGGTGCCGCTGGCCCACTCCTTCGGCCTGGTCGGCGCGTTGACCACGGCACTGGTCTCCGGCGCCGGGCTGCGGACCATGTCACGCTTCCGGCCCGGCGCCGTCCTCGAAGCGCTCGACGCGGGCAGCACCGTACTCCTGGGCACCCCGCTGGTGTACCAGCTGCTGACCCCGGTACTGCCGCGCGCGGCGCCCCGCGGGAAGGTGCGGGTCGCCCTCTCCTCCGGCGGCCCCCTGGCGAGCGCGCAGGAGCAGGCCGCCGCCGCCCGGCTCGGGGTCCCCGTGCACCAGGTCTACGGCAGTACGGAGACCGGCCTGATCGCCTGCCGCCACGACCGCGCCGAACCGTGGCCCGAGGGCTCGACGGGCACCATGGCACCCGGCGTCGACTGGCGGATCCGCACCGGCCGCTCCGCGACGGCCCGCCACGGGCACGGACAACTGCTGGTGCGCACCTCGACGATGTTCGAGGGGTACGTGGACGGCGGCGGCCCGGCCCCCGTCGAAGACGGCTTCCTGGCCTGCGGGGACCTCACCGAAGTGGACGAGCACGGCCATGTCAGCGTCGTCGGGCGCAAGGACGCGTTCGTGAACGTCGGCGGGCGCAAGGTCAGTCCACGACGGGTCGAGACCGTGGTCGCCGAACACCCCGGCGTGCGCGAGGTGCTGGTCTTCGGGGCACCGAGCAGGACCGGGGAAGGCGAAGAGGAGATCCACGCGGCCCTGGTGCTCCGTCCGGACAACGACGCCGCGGACGTCCTCACCTACTGCCGGGACCGTCTGATGCCCTACGAGGTACCGCACCGCGTACACGTTCTCACCGCTTTGCCACGGACTGGCATGGGCAAGATCGACCGGCATCGGCTGCGGGAGACCGCGGCGACCGGAAAGGGGACAACCGATGACTGACAGCACGGACGGCGGTGGGCGGGGCGGACGCCCGGTCGTGGTGGTGGGGCTCGGATATGTGGGCCTCCCCCTGGCCGCGTCACTGGCCGCGGCCGGTGTGGACGTCATCGGCGTCGACACCAACCCGGAGACCCGCAGGACCGTCACGGAGGGCCGGGCGCCGTTCTACGAACCCGGCCTCACCGAACTCCTCCAAGGACTGCCCCCGGGCCGGCTCACGGTCTCGGACCGCATCCCCGGGCAGGCCCCCCGGGCCGCCGTGATCTGCGTCGGGACCCCGATGTCGCCGGAGACCGGACACCCGGCCCTGGGCCATCTGGAATCCGCCGCCGACGCCGTGGCCGAAGCCATGGCGGACGACACCCTCGTCGTGGTCCGCAGCACCGTACCCGTCGGAACCTGCCGCGAGACCGTACTGCCCCGGCTGCGCAAGCAGGTCGCCGAACCGCTCCTGGCCTTCTGCCCCGAGCGGCTGATCCAGGGCAAGGCGCTCGCCGAACTGGTCTCACTGCCGCAGATCATCGGCGGTCTCGACGAGCCCTCCCGGGAGCGGGCCCGGGAGCTGCACGCGCTGATCACCCCGAACCACGTCCCGGTCTCGTCCCTGGAGACCGCCGAGATGATCAAGCTCATCTGCAACGCGCACACCGATCTGCTCTACGGCTTCGGCAACGAGATCAGCATGATGGCCGCCTGCTTCGGCCTCGACGCCAACGAGGTGATCGCCAGCGCCAACCTCGACTACCCGCGGCCCGACCTGGCCCGCCCCGGATTCGTCGGCGGCAGCTGTCTGACCAAGGACCCGTATCTCCTCACCTACGGCACCCGGGCCCACGGCTACGACGCCCCGATGGTCACGGCGGCCCGCCGCGTCAACGAGAGCGTCCCCGCGTTCGCCGTCGAGAGCTTCACCAAGGCGTACGCCGCCCGGACCGCCAAGCCGCTCTCCGAGGCCAAGATCCTGGTCTGCGGCATCGCCTACAAGGGCCGGCCCGAGACCGACGACGTACGCGGCGCCGCCTCACCGGACGTGGCGAAGGCCCTGAGGGGCAAGGTCGCGACCCTCGCCGCCCACGACTTCCTCGTCCCCCGGGACGCCGTCGAGGCGCTGGGGTTCGAACCGACGAGCCTGGAGGACGGCCTCCGCGACGCCGACGGGATCATCGTCCTCAACGACCACCCGGGATACGCCGAGATCACCGCCGACGCCGTCCGCTCACGGATGCGCGCCCCGCGTGTGGTGTTCGACATGTGGGGCACGCTCGAAGCCGCACTCGCCCACGACAGTGACATCACCTACCTGAGGCTGGGCCGTGTCTGAACGCGCGCTGATCACCGGCGGAGCCGGATTCATCGGACTCCACCTGGCGAGGGAACTGGTACGCAACGGAACCGATGTCGTCCTGCTCGACGACTACTCCCGGGGCCGCCCCGACGACGAGTTCACGGCCGTGAGCCGGGACGCCCGGGTGGTGCAGCACGATCTGCGCCTCCCCATCCCGGACGATCTGCTGCCGGGCGTCGACCACGTCTACCACCTGGCCGCCAAGGTCGGCGTGAGCACGAGCAACCGGGCGCCCGGCGACGTACTGCGGACCAATGTGCTCGCCACCATGAACGTCCTGGACTGGTGTCTGCGGCACTCGCCGGAGGCGCTCTTCCTCAGCTCCACGAGTGAGGTGGGAGACGGCGCGGTACGCAGCGGCCTCGCCACGCTGCCCGCGCCGGAGTCCGTCCCCTACGTCCTGCCCGACCCCGCCCTGCCCCGTGCCGCGTACTCCCTCGGCAAGGTCGTCTCCGAGGCGCTGCTGCTGCACGGCGGCGGCGACTTCCGGGTCCGGATCGGGCGCTACCACAACGTGTACGGGCCCAGGATGGGCTATGCGCACGTCATCCCCCAGTTCGTCGAACGGCTCCTCGACGGCGAGACCCCCTTCCGTCTCTACGGTGCCCACCAGACCAGGTCCTTCTGCCATATCGACGACGCCGTCTCCGCCACCACGGCCCTGATCCGGCTGCCCGGCGACGAACCCCTGATCGCCAACATCGGCAACGACACGGAGGAGATCAGCGCCCTCACGCTCGCCGAGCGGCTCTTCGCCATCGCCGGCAGGCACCCCGCGGTGGAGATCCACGAACCCCCGCCCGGATCGCCCGACCGCCGGCTGCCCGACCTGCGGGTCCTGAGCGCGGCGACCGGCTACACCCCGAAGGTCGACCTCGACACCGGACTGCGGCAGACCTACGAGTGGTACGCCGCCGCCCATCCCCGGCGCCGGCAGGCCGCTTCGTGACCACGGTCCATGTGGCGTTCGGCGGCTACGGCGGCACCCACGCGGGTGCCGAGCGCATGGCCTGGCGCACCACCGCGCGGCTGGCCACCCGCGGCCACCGGATGACGGTGGTCACCGACTCGGCCCCGCCCGCCGGGCTCGACCGCGACGCCGTCCGGGTGGCCCCGGCCGCCGAAGGCGCCCGGCCGGGCCCCGGCGGGACGCCCCCGGACCTGGTGCACGCGTACGACCTCGGACAGCCGGAGCACGTCGGCCGGGCGCTGACGGCCGCCCGCACCCACCGGGTCCCGTTCGTCCTGACCCCCGCCACCGACCCCCAGCTCTGGCCGGACCCCGCACTGGGGCGCGCCGCGTGCGAACAGGCGTCCGTCATCTACACCCTGACGGCGGCCGAGGAGACGGTCCTGCGGTCCGCGGGCGCGCCCGCGGACCGGATGCGGCGCATCGCCCAGGCCCCCGACCTCACCGGCAGCCCCGACGGGGCCGCGTTCCGCGCCCGGCACGGCATCGCGGGGCCGATGGTGCTGTTCGCGGGGCGCCGGATCGCGACCAAGGGCTACCGGCAGTTCCTCGCCTGCGCGCCCCGGGTCTGGGACCGGCTGCCCGACACCGTCTTCGCCCTCATCGGGCCCGGCGGCGAACCCGAACGGGACCCGGCGCGGGAGGCGATCCGTACCGACCCCCGCGTACGCGACCTGGGCACGGTGTCGGACCAGGACAAATTCGATGCCATGGCCGCCTGCGACGTCTTCGCGCTGCCGACCACCGCGGATGTCTTCCCGCTGGTCTTCACCGAGGCCTGGGCCTGCGGGCGGCCCGTGGTGACCGGCCGCTTCCCCGGTGTCGGGGAAGTGGTGCGGGACGGCGTCGACGGGGTGATCATCGGCCCCGGGTCCGATGAACTCGCCGATGTCCTGCTCGCCCTGCTCACCGACCGCGGGCGCCGGGAGTCGATGGGGGCGGCCGGTCTGCTGCGGAGCCGTACCGAATTCGGCTGGGACCGGGTCGCCGACGACGTGGCCGCCGGATACCGCGCGGCCCTCACCCTGCGGCCACCGGCCGCGGCGGGCCAGAAGGAGAGGGACACAGGGTGAACAGCAACCCCGAGTGGAAGGTGACGGTCGCCGACGCCTCCGTCGGCGCCGAGGAGATCGCGGTGGTCGGCGACGTCCTCGCGTCGCGCTGGCTGTCCCTGGGACGGCAGACCCGCGCGTTCGAGACCGAGTTCGCCGCCGCGCTGGGCGCCGACGACGCCGTCGCGGTCAGCAACGGAACCGCCGCGCTGCATCTCGCCGTACTGGCGCTCGGTGTCGGACCGGGCGACGAGGTGATCACCCCGTCCCTCAACTTCGTGGCGTCCGCCGAGGTCACCGCCCTCCACGGCGCCCGGCCCGTCTTCGCCGACGTACGCTCCGAGAACGATCTGACGGTCGACCCGCGCGATGTGGAACGGCTCATCACCGACCGCACCAAGGCCGTCGTCGCGATGCACTACGGCGGATACGCCGCCGACCTCGAAGCCCTCCGCGCGATCACCCGCGCCCGCGGTATCGCCCTGATCGAGGACGCCGCCCACGCGCCGGTCGTCCCGACCGGGCTCGGCACGGCCGGCACCGTCGGCGACATCGGCTGCTTCAGCTTCTTCGCCACCAAGAACATCGCCTGCGGCGAAGGGGGCATGGTGGTCGCCCGGGACCCGGATCTGCTCGCCAGGATCAGGGCGATGCGCTCCCACTGCCTGACCACCGACACCACGGAACGGATGCGCACCGGCGGCGCCTCCTACGACGTACCCGCCGTCGGCCTCAACTACCGGCCCACCGAGATCTCCTCGGCCATGGGCCGCGTACAGCTGGGCAAACTCGACCAGGACCGGGCGCGCCGGCGGGCCGTCATGGCGGTCTACCGGAAGCGGGTGCCCCTTCCCCTGCCGTTCGACGGCAGGCCGGACGACGGCGCCCTCCACCTGGCCGTCGCCCTTCTGCCCGAGACCGTCGACCGGGAGCTGCTGCGCGCCGACCTGAACGCGCGCGGCGTCCAGACCTCCGTGCACTACCCGCCGTCGCACCAGTTCTCCTACTACCGCGACCGGCACGGCAGTACGAGCCGGGCGCTGCCGGTCACCGAGGACATCGCGCCAAGGCTGCTGACGCTGCCGCTGCACGCGCGGATGTCGGACGACGACGCGGACTTCGTCGCCGACGCCGTCACTGCGGGCCTCCGCCGAGCGGGCCGGGGGTAGAACGATGGAGTTCACCGCGCACACGGGCCGACTCCACGCCGACGGCCGCCCCCTGACCGTCGTCGGGGTGAACTACCACCCGTCGAAGGCGGGCTGCCTGATCTGGCGCGACTGGGACGCGGACGCCGTACGCGAGGACTTCGCGGCGATGGCGGAAGCGGGCTTCACCACGGTCAGGCTCTTCGTGTTCTGGCGTGACTTCGAACCCGCGGCGGGACAGCCGGAACCGAAGGCCTTCGCCCGGCTCTCCGAAGCCGTCGCGATCGCCGCCGAACACGGTCTGACCTGCATCCTCTCGGTGTTCACCATCTTTATGAACGGCCGTCTGCTGGACCTCGCCTGGCGCGAGGGGCGGAGCCTGTGGCGCGATCCCGAGATGCGCGACCACGAGGAGGCGTTCGCGCGCCGGGTCGCCCGCGCCGTACGGGACCACGGCAACGTCCTCGCGTTCGACCTCGGCGACGAGATCTCCGCCGTCGCCCCGGCCGAGGCCGACGGGCTCTCCCGCGACGAGGTGGCGTCCTGGTACGCGCGCCTCGCGGGCGCGCTGCGGGAGGAGGCGCCGGGCACCCTCGTCCTCCAGGCGAACAACGCGCTCTCCGTCTTCGGCCCGTCACCGTTCGCGCCGGACAACGCGGCCGCCCTCGACGTGATCGCGATCCACGGCTTCCCGTCCTGGGCGGCGGGCTCCATCGAGTCCACGCTCTCGTACAAGGCCACGAACCTGAACGCGTTCCTCGCCCGGTACGCCGCCGCCTACGGGGTGCCGCTGGTCGACGAAGTCGGCAGCTACGGCGTGGACGAGGCCACCGCCGCGGCCTATCTGGGGGCATCCGCCGCGTCCGCCCTGGCCAACGGGGCGAGCGGGGTACTGGCCTGGTGCTGGCAGGACATCGCGTCGACGGAGGAGCCGTACGCCAGCCGCCCGGCGGAGCGCATCGCCGGACTGCGGCGGCTGGACGGCTCCGTAAAACCCGCGTTCGAGCGGTTCGCCCGTCTCGCCCGGTCCGCCGCCGCCCTGGCGCCCGGCCCGGCGGCCCCCCGGATCGCCGTCTATCTGCCCGAACACATCCGGGCCCGGCCGGCGTCGTATCTGGACCACGGGGTGGGCACCGTCGCCGCCTTCTACGCCCATCTGCTGCTCAAACGCGCCCATCTCGACTACCGGTTCGCCGCCGGACCCGTCGAAGGACACGACCTGGTCGTCTGCCCCTCCGCCGATCAGCTCACCCTCACCGACGTCGAGCGGCTCCGGTCGGCGGCGAACGGCGGAGCCACGGTGTACGTGTCACTCGGCGACCGGCACCACGGGTTCCCGGGCGAGGACCTGGCCGGGGCGGAGATCGTCGACTTCGCCCGGGGGGACGACGGCAAGGCGTCGTTCTCCTGGCTCGGCACCCGATGGCCCGTCGACTGGCACACGGGCGGCGGCACCCCGGTGACCCTGCGGGCGACGACCGGCCGGGTGGCCGCGACCTTCGCGGACGGTACCCCGGCACTGGTCGTCAACCCCGTCGGAGCCGGCCGGATCGTCTTCGGCGCCGTACCGATCGAACGGACGCTCGATGCCCCGGGGCGGCTGGAGTCCGGGCCCTGGCACCGCCTCTACCAGGGGATCGCCGAACTCGCGGGCATCCGCCCGGCGGTGGAGTCGGCCCACCCCGATCTGGAAGTCGTCGTCGGCGCGCACGGGACCGTACTGGTCAACCACGGCACCAGCACCCGGCAGGCGCTCGGCGTCACCGTCGCCGCCAAGGACTGGGCGGTCGTCGACCACCCGGGAACAGGAGGAACGTCATGATGCGGGGCGTGGTCTACCGGGGGCCGGGGAAGATCGAGGTCGACACCGGGCTCGATCTGCCCCGGGTACGGCACGACCGGGACGCCGTCGTCCGGGTCACCAGGACCGCGATCTGCGGTACCGATCTCCACCCCTACCGCGGCGAGATGCCCGGCTTCCGGGCCGGGACCGTACTCGGCCACGAGTTCACGGGGGTCGTCACCGAGACGGGCTCCGGCGTACCGTTCGCCGTCGGCCGGCGGGTCGTCGTCTCCGACATCGTCGCCTGCGGCCGGTGCGACCGCTGCCTCCGCGGCCGGCACTACCACTGCCCCGATTCCACCCTCTTCGGCTACGACACCGTGGCGGGAGCCGCGCTCCCCGGCGGCCAGGCCGACTATGTCCGGGTGCCCTTCGCGGATGTGGTGCTGTCCCCGTCGCCCGACGATCTGACGGACGACCAGTTGCTGTTCGTCGGCGACATCCTGAGCACCGCCTACATCGGCGCGGAGTCCGCGGGGATCACCCCGGGGGACGTCGTCGGCGTGGTCGGCGCGGGGCCGGTCGGACTGCTCGCGGCCCAGTGCGCCCGGGTGTTCGGCGCGGCGCGGGTCGTGGTCACGGACACCGACGCGCGACGGCGGGCGAAGACGGCGGAGCTGGGCTTCGATGCCGTCGAACCCGAGGGGTTCGGCCCGGCCCTCGGGGCGGGTTCGGACCGGGGGGCAGCCGCGGTGATCGAGGCGGTGGGCTCGCCGTCGGCGCTCACCCGCGCGCTCACCAGCATCGGCTACGGCGGTACCGTCGTAGCCGTCGGTTCGCACGGGTCGACGGCGGTACCGCTCGACGCCAAGGACGCGTTCGCCCGGGAGGCCACCCTGCGCTTCGCGGTGGGCAACCCGATCCGGGTCAGGGACCGGGTGATCGCGTTGCTGCGGGCCGGTCTGCTGGACCCGGCTCCGCTGGTGTCGCACCGGCTGCCGCTGTCCGACGCGGCGCGCGCCTACCGGCTGTTCGACGAGCGGAAGGCGCTCAAGGTCGTACTGTCACCGGGAGAGGACCGTGCCGCAGACGGGTGAACGGCTCCGGACGGTCCTGTCGAGGGTCCGGTGTGGTGCGGTTCGAGGGGCGGGTGACGGGGGAGTCCGCCGCCCGCGTGCTCGTGGTCGGGTTCAGCGCTGGATGAGTCCCCGCTGGATCGCGGTGACGACGGCTGCCGTGCGGTTCGGTGCCCCCAGTTTCAAGAGGACGCTGGCGACGATGCGTTTGGCGCCGTGACTGGAGATCGACAGACGCCGGGCTATCTGTTTGTTGCTGAGTCCCTCGGCGAGCAGTGCCAGGGTCTCGTTCTCGCGCACGGTGAGTGTTCCGGTGCGCTCACGGGCCGAAACCGGGAGCCCGTTGGCGCGCTGGATCAGCTCGCGGGCCAGGGGCGCCGGCATGGGGACCTGGCCCGCCGCGAGCTGACGGAGCGCGTCCTCCAGGGCCGTCGCGCTCAGCCCGCCGAGGATGAGGAAACCATCGGGATGGAAGGGGCCCGCGATGCTCTGGTCGGTGAGATCGGGGCTGTGCAGGATGAGAAGGATCTTGGGTCGGGAGGTACCGACGTCGCCGGCCGCGACATCGAGCTCGCCGAGGTCGCTCACGATGAGGACGTCGGGTGGTCGGGTGCCGACGAGACCTCGTGCCTCGGTCCAGTCCCTGCCGTGCCGGACGGCGCCGACCAACGGGATGCCGTCGAGCGTGGCACCCAGTCCTCGGCGGAGTATTTCGTCGCGGATTACAGTGACGATGTCCAGCTGAAGGCAAACTTCTGAACTATTCGCTAACGCCGTAGCGTCCACAGTCCCCCCGCTGGCTGTATTCGTGGTGAATCAATCGGTCGGGGTGACTGTCTATCAAATTCGTGATCCGGAGGGCAAGGGTGCGTACAGCTGTGCCTGGATTCGGCCACCGGGCCTGCGCTGTTGCGCCAATTGCCCGGCCAAGTGCACCGGATATTTACGATTAATAGGCAAGCAATCGGGCAATCTGTAATTTTTCGGGCACTTTACATTTGTAATGGTCGGCGAGATGTCTGCGCCGTCTGCTATGGCCGCCGCTGTTTAAAATCCATGACTTCATGGCCAGGCCACGGTCGTCGGCACCGGTTTCCTGTCTTCCGTTTCGGTCGGGACGGAAAGGATTCGATGACCAATGCACACCTACGGATTTCGTTGCGGAAGGGCTCCGAGCGCTGTGCCGGGCCCCGGAGCCACGCCCGTACCGAAGGCGCCGGACGTCGTCGGGCGCGAAGTGCACAGCCGTCGGCCACTCCGCGGTGCCTGTCTTGTTTCCGCTGGTCGGTGCCTTGTACCAGGGCGCCATTGGCCCGCCGACCCTTGGGCGGGCGGGCCAATGGCCGCACCGTCCGCACGCCGTCCGATGGCGTCCCCGGGGGGCGTTGTCGAGCGGAGTGCGACACCGGGAATTCGCCGGGAGAACGTCTTGATCCGAACACCTGGGGGTCGAAGGTCGCGTCGTCGCCTGAGGGGGGTGTTGTTTCGGTTTCGAAATCTGTAGCTTGCGAGTGGGGCCGAGGTGGAGACGCGGCGTTCGGAGGGCGGTATGGCGGCGGACACGGCGCAACGGGGCGCCGGTGGGTTCTTTGTGGCGGAGGTCCTCGTACCGCTGAAACACTTCCGGGATTGTGCCGTGGTACGCGGCGTCGATTCCGGTACCGGCAAAGGGAATCACCGGTCCTGCCGGGGCCGGGAAAGCGAAGGCTCCCCGGATACCGAGGCGCATCGGCGGTGAGGAATTTTCCATCGTGACCGGATCGGGTGACGGGCGGCCCGTACCGGAAGCGCCTCCCGCCCGCCGGCCGAGTGCGTCCGTCCGCGGCCCGGGCGGGCTCCGTGAGCGCCCGCCCGCCTCCGGCCCGCCGGACGATCCCCGCCCCGGCGCCCGCCTCCGCCGCCCCTCCGTCGCGGGGGCCGGGCCCGGGCCATGGTCTCCGCCACGCACCGCCTCGACACTCTTGGAGGTTCAGGAATGACCGTCTCGCAGGAGAACGTCCATCCCGACCGGAACGACGTCTTCTCCTCCGCCGAACTGCGCGAGCTGACCCGCCGCTCCAGCGGTCTCGCCATGCGCCGCGCCTCGGTGCACGTCCTGCTGTACGCGATCTTCGTGGCAGGAGCCTTCGCCATCGACACCTGGTGGGCCATCGGTCTTGGCTGGGTGCTGGCGGGCTTCGTCGTCGCGTCGCTGCACAATGTGCTGCACTGCGCCTCGCACGGCACCTTTATGAAGACCTACAACGGGAACCGGGTCGCCGGACAGGTCTCCGGCACCTTCCTCCTCATGAACAGCGCCATGTACCGGGTGTTCCATATGCACCACCACCGCAACACCCATACGGTCGAGGACCCCGAGCCCGACGGCAGCATCACCACCCTCGGGCAATACATCATGGCGATGCTCAATGTGGAGTACTTCTTAGGTTTCCTGCGGATGTCGGCGGCCTCGTTGACGCACCGGTACCCCTACTTCGTCACGACGGACCGGGCCCGTTCCGCGATTCGCCGTGACACCTTCATCCTGCTGGCATGGATTCTCACCGTGACCGTACTGACCGTCCTGTGGCCCATGGTGATGGTCACCCTCTACATCGCGCCGACATGCGTAGCCTGGGTCGTCAATAATTTCGCCATCATGCCCGAGCACTACTACGCGGAACGCAGCGACAACCCCTGGCGCAACACCAATTCCGTCTACACCAGGAGCAAGTGGTTCGGCTTCCTCAACTGGAACACGAACTACCATGCCGAGCACCATCTCTACCCCGGGATCCCGGCCTGGAATCTGCAGCAGGTCTCACGGCGGGTGCGCCACCATCTCGCCTTCACCGAGACCTCCTACTTCCGCTTCCACGCGCGGGTCCTGGCCGATGTGATCAGCGGCCGGGCGAAGGAGCAGGAAGCCGAGGTGGAGGAGGGCCGTACGACGACCTTCTACTACCCGCTGAAGAAGGCCGAGTAGCCCCGTCGGCACGCACGACGTCGGCACGCACGACGAGCGCCGAGGAGCGCCGTCGTCCGGATCGCGGCCGGCCGACCCGACAGGGG
>NZ_JBHYZV010000016.1:0-111967 GCF_042753905.1 Streptomyces sp. NPDC059248
GAAGGCGGGTAACCGCTGGAGGTGACCGGTACTAATAGGCCGAGGGCTTGTCCATATTTGCTCGCGTCCACTGTGTTAGTTCTGAGGCAACGACCTGTCCGGCAGGTTTGTTTGTTTCATAGTGTTTCGGTGGTTATTGCGTTAGGGAAACGCCCGGTTACATTCCGAACCCGGAAGCTAAGCCTTTCAGCGCCGATGGTACTGCAGGGGGGACCCTGTGGGAGAGTAGGACGCCGCCGAACAATCATTACAAGGAGAGGGCTCTGGCCCCTTGAGACACAGTCTCGGGGCCAGGGCCCTTTTCGCGTTTCACCCGTGATGTCAGTGCCGGACGACGGCCTTCCTAGAGTGACGTCATGAACTACGACCTAGTGATCTTCGACAACGACGGCGTCCTCGTCGACAGCGAGCCGGTCGCCAACGCCATCCTCGCCGGGTATCTGACCGAGCTGGGGCACCCCACCACCTACGAGGACTCGCTGCGGGACTACATGGGCGCCGCGGTCCACCGGATTCACGACCTGGTCATGGAGCGGTCCGGGCAGCGGCTGCCCGAGGGCTTCGACGCGACCCTGCACGCACGTACGTTCGCCGCCTTCGAACGGGATCTTGAGCCCGTCGAGGGCGTGACCGACGTACTGCGCGGGCTGGCCGCGGCCGGGGTGCCGTACTGCCTCGCCTCGTCCGGGAGCCATGAGCGGATCCGGGTCGGACACCGCAAGACCGGGCTGGACGAGTGGTTCGAGGACGAGATCATCTTCAGCGCGCAGGACGTGGGGCGGGGCAAGCCGGCCCCTGACCTCTTCCTGTACGCCGCCGAACGCATGGGCGTCGCACCCGAGCGGTGCGTGGTGGTGGAGGACAGCGCGCTCGGTGTACGGGCCGCGGTGGCGGCCGGGATGGACGTGTACGGGTTCACCGCGATGACCCCGGCGGCCGCACTCGTCGGCGCCCGGGGGTACTTCGGCTCGATGAAGGAGCTGCCGGGGCTCATCGGCCCGGCCTGACCGGCTGGAAACCTCCCCGGCCGCCCGGCGCCCCCCACCGGGCCGGATACGGTGGCGGGCATGAGCGGCCGGGGAATGCTGATGTGGGACGAGGCGCTGACGGCGTACGACTTCGGGGACGAGCACCCCATGGACCCGGTGCGGCTCGCGCTGACGATCGGACTGGTCAGGGCCTTCGGTCTCGACCGGGCCGTGGACGTCGTCGCCGCGAAGCCCGCCGGGGACTCGACGCTGCGGCTCGTGCACCGGGAGGAGTACGTGGCCGCCGTACGGGCCGCGTCGGCGGACCCCCGGGCCGCCGATCAGGCGTACGGTCTCGGCACGCTGGACGATCCCGCCTTCGCCGGGATGCACGAGGCGTCGGCGCTGATCGCCGGGCAGTCGGTGGCGGCGGCGGAGGCCCTGTGGCGCGGGGACACGGCGCACGCGGTGAACTTCGCGGGCGGGCTGCACCACGCGATGCCGGGATCGGCGGCCGGGTTCTGCATCTACAACGACGCGTCGCTCGCGATCGCCCGGCTGCTGGAACTGGGGGCCGAGCGGGTCGCCTACGTCGATGTGGACGTCCACCACGGCGACGGCGTACAGACCGCGTTCTGGGGCGACCCCCGGGTGCTGACGATCTCCTTGCACGAACATCCGCGGACCCTCTTCCCGGGCACCGGGTGGCCGGAGGAGACCGGTGCCGCCGGGGTCGCCGACGGCGGGGCGGTCAATGTGGCGCTGCCGCCGGGGACCGGCGACGAGGGCTGGCTGCGGGCGTTCCACGCGGTGGTGCCCGAGCTGCTGGCCGACTTCCGCCCGCAGGTCCTGGTGACCCAGCACGGCGCCGACACCCATATCGAGGACCCGCTGGCGCATCTGGCGGTGTCGCTGGACGCCCAGCGGCTGGTACAGGAGTCCTGCCACCGGCTGGCGCACGAGTACACCGAGGACGGCCGGTGGCTGGCGCTCGGCGGCGGCGGATACGCGGTCGTCGACGTCGTACCCCGCTCGTGGACCCATCTCGTGGGGATCGCCGCGCACACGCCGGTCGACCCGGCGGCGGAGGTGCCGCAGGAGTGGCGCGACCGGGTGTACGCGCTGACGCGGCAGCCGGGGCCGCGGCGGATGACGGACGGGCGGACACCGGGATGGCGGGACTGGTCCGCCGGATACGACCCGGCGGACCGGCTCGACCAGGCGGTCCTGGCCACCCGGCGGTCGGTGTACCCGCTGCGGGGGCTCCTCGCCTGACCCGGTGCCGTAAAGGCACGTCGGAGGCCTCCACGGGGCCCTGTTGGGCCGAACGCGGGACGGGCGGGGGAAACCGCCCGCCGCCGCCCGTACTGCGGGAGCATCGGCCCTGTGGCGGTCAGTCGTACGAGTCGTGAGGCGCTACGGGCGCATCTGCTGGCGGCCGGGGTCGCCGGGGAGGTGACCACGACCCGGGAGCGGAGTCTTCGGCGCTACCGGATGTTCGCCGCGCGCGACCCCCGCGCGACCCTCGGGCTCGATCCCGAACGGCGGTGGGACGAGCGGGACGTGCTCGCCCTGATGGCGGACCGGTGCGGGGTCTCGGCGGACCCCGGCTGTGTGTCGGGGCCGGATGTCATCGATCCCGGCCGGACGCTGGACGCGCTGGACGCCTTCGCCGACCGGCTGGCGGAGGTGGCGGGGCGGCGGGGACCCGTCCTGTTCGGTACCGGTCACCCCCACCGGCTCCTGGGGTTTTACGGCGGGCTCGCAGACGCTTTGTCGGCGGTGGGCTGTCTCGTCCTCACACCCGCGCAGGGCCGAAGTGTCGACATAACGACCCGGTTCGGCGTACGTACGGGCACGCTGGCGTACGTACAGGGGGTCGCGCTGGTGCGGGAAGGCGGCGCACGGGGCGCGTCGGACGGCACCGGCGCACACACCCATTCACCGCTGCCCCTGCGGCTCGCGCTGGAGGGTCTTGCGACGGCCGGCGGGCCGCTGCCCGAGCTGGTGGTGGGGGACCACGGATGGGTCTGCGGGGCTGGTCAGCTGGGGTTTCGGGCCGTCGGCCTGGCGGACGCCGACGATCCCGCGGTGTTCGTGGGCGAGGCGGAGGGCCGGATCGCGGCGGCCGTACCGCTGGACGACTCGGTTCGACCCGATCGGTACCGGCCCCTCATGCGCTATGTACTCAAACGCGCCTGTCTGTCACAGTAGGCGGCCGATGGCTGCTCCTCTTCCCCACTCGTACCACGCGCCCCTAGTCTGGGGAGTGAGCGCACAGCGACGAAGAGTCACCGGAGGGGAAGCCGGTGAGCGTCGTGTGCGGAAGGTACAGGTGGGTCATGGCTGCTGGCAGCGAGAGGCCTCTCAACGAGGTCAAGTTCCTTACCGTGGCGGAAGTCGCCTCGGTGATGCGGGTGTCGAAGATGACTGTGTACCGTTTGGTGCACAGCGGACATCTGCCGGCGATCCGGGTGGGGAGGTCCTTCCGGGTTCCGGAGCAAGCGGTGCACGAGTACCTCCGCGAGTCCTTCGTGGGGGTGGAATCCGCTTGACGACCGCGCGCGGGTGAGTCGGGCCGAGCGCGCGGCGACCCTCGGATTACAAGCTCGGAGCTCGGGCGGGTAGGCTAGGCCGACGTAGGTCGTGTGGGCCCAGACGCCCCGCACCGAGTGAGAAGAAGTGAGCGAGGGTAGTCGTGGGCTCTGTTATCAAGAAGCGGCGCAAGCGGATGGCCAAGAAGAAGCACCGCAAGCTGCTCAAGCGCACCCGCGTTCAGCGTCGTAACAAGAAGTAAGGCGTCAACGACAGCTGTACGTGTCGTACGTACGACCGCGGCCCTTCCACCCCTGTGGTGGAGGGGCCGCGGCATATTCGGGGCGCATTCTCGGGTTCTCGGGGCGTTTTCTCCGAAGCCGGCGGTCCCGGCCGCCGACAAGGTGCGGCAAAAGTGTCCCGCGGGGACATCACCCGGCAACGGCGAGCCGCTACCGTGGCGTTTGAATCCGTTCACACCGTGTTCGAGACAGTCGGGTGCCGACGGTCGAGGGTCGAGGGAAGGCGCTGGTCTTGGGGAAGGTCGTGCTCGTCACCGGGGTCGCCCGGCAGCTGGGCGCCCGTCTCGTCCGGCGGGTGCGGCGGGGCTCCGGGGTCGACCGGGTGATCGGGGTCGACGCCGTGGAGTCCGAGCACGACCTGGGCGGCGCCGAGTTCGTCCGGGCCGATATCCGGCAGCCGGTGATAGGCCGGGTCCTGGCCGAGTACGGGGTCGACACGGTCGTCCATCTCGATGTCACGGGCACCCCGCTGGGCGCGGGCGGCCGGGCGGCGGTCAAGGAGACCAACGTCATCGGCACGATGCAGCTCCTCGGCGCCTGCCAGAAGTCGCCGACGGTCCGGCGCCTCGTCGTGAAGTCCAGTACGAGCGTCTACGGCTCCGCGCCCCGCGACCCCGCGGTCTTCACCGAGACCACCCCGCCCAAGTCGCTGCCGAGCGGCGGCTTCGCGAAGGACGCCGTGGAGGTCGAGGGGTATGTCCGCGGCTTCGCCCGGCGCCGCCCCGATGTGGCGGTCTGCGTTCTGCGGTTCGCCAATATCCTCGGCCCGCACGCGGACTCCCCGCTCGCCGAGTTCTTCGCCCTGCCGGTCCTGCCGACGGTCTTCGGCTACGACCCCCGGCTCCAGTTCGTCCACGAGGACGATGTGATCGACGTACTGCGGCTGGCGCTCGACGAGCCGGCCCGGGCCACGCTCAACAGCGGGACGTTCAATATCGCCGGGGACGGGGTGCTGCTGATGTCGCAGTGCTCGCGGCGGCTGGGGCGGCCGACACTGCCGGTACCGCTGCCCGCCGTCACCTGGGTCGGCTCCGCGTTGCGTACGGTGGGGGTCACGGACTTCTCGCCCGAGCAGATCCGGCTGCTGACGCACGGACGGGTGGTCAGTACCCGGCAGATGCGGGAGACACTGGGATTCACCCCCCGGTACACCACCGCCGAGACCTTCGCCGACTTCGCGCGCAGCCGCGGGGCCGGGCTGCTGCCGCCGGAACGGGCGGCGCGGGCGGTGGACCGGGTGGCACGGGCACTGGGCGCGGAATCCGCGGCCCCAACGGCCCCCTCGGACGGCGGGCGGGCCGTTCCGACTCGTAGCGACGCCGGATGACGGGCACCGGATCCGGATAAGGAGCGTACCGACGATGGCGGACGCGAAGGTCATTCCCTTCGACGACGACCGGGCGCGCGGCAGTGCGCCGCGGGCCGGGCGCCGACGTGCGTCCGGCGCCGGGAGCGGCGCGCCGGGCGGTACCGGCGGCCGTCGCCGCGGCGAGCCCTTGGCCGCCCGGGACACCGAGGCCCCCGGGGACGTACCGGTGGCCAGGGACGGCGCGAAGGTCCGGGCCGTGAACGTACCGGAGCAGACGCCGTCCGGCGCCGGTGAAACCCCGGAGGACGGCGGGCCCCGGGCCGGGGCACCCGTCGAGGGTGCCGGTGCCGGCGTCGGTGCCGGCTGGGAGCGCCGGCTGGCGGGCGGTCTGGCGTTTCTGCGGCGCCGAGTGACCGGGGACTACGAGGTCGACGAGTTCGGCTACGACCGGGAGCTGACCGACCAGGTACTGATGTCGCTGCTGCGACCGCTGTACGACGGGTACTTCCGGGTCGAGGTGAAGGGGATCGAGAACATCCCCGCCGAAGGGGGCGCGCTGGTCGTCGCCAACCACTCCGGGACCCTCCCGCTCGACGGGCTGATGATGCAGGTCGCCGTGCACGACAACCATCCGGCGGGGCGCCATCTGCGGCTGCTCGCCGCCGATCTCGTCTTTGTGCTGCCGGTCGTCAACCAGCTCGCCCGCAAGGCCGGGCACACCCTGGCCTGCGCGGAGGACGCGGAGCGCCTGCTGTCGCGGGGCGAGGTCGTCGGGGTGATGCCGGAGGGCTTCAAGGGGCTCGGGAAGCCGTTCGGCGAGCGGTACAAGCTCCAGCGGTTCGGCCGCGGCGGCTTTGTGTCGACGGCGCTGCGGGCGGGCGTACCGATCGTGCCCTGCTCGATCGTGGGTGCCGAGGAGATCTACCCCATGGTCGGCAACGCGAAGACGCTGGCACGGCTGCTCGGGCTGCCCTACTTCCCGATCACTCCGACGTTCCCCCTGCTCGGTCCGGTGGGCGCGGTACCGCTGCCGACGAAGTGGACGATCCAGTTCGGGGAGCCGATCCCGACCGACGGCTATCCGGCGGAGGCGGCGGAGGACCCGATGCTGATGTTCAATCTGACGGATCAGGTACGGGAGCAGATCCAGCACACGCTCTACAAGCTGCTGGTGCAGCGGCGGTCGGTCTTCTTCTAGGGGCTTTCCTTGTCGGGCCCGTGGTCGGGTCGGTCATATCGGCAGGACACGACAGGGGGGTGGACCCGCGAGCCGCGGATCCACCCCCCTGTGCCGTTCGACCGCCGTCAGCGGTCTTCTTCCGCGCTCAGACCGAGGCCGGGGAGGAGGCCGGGCAGCAGCGGCGGGATGGTGATGTCGGGCTTCGGCGCGGGAGCGGAGCCCTCGGCCGGTGACGTCGAGTCCTGCGCCGGGGGATCGAGCAGATCACCCGCGCCGCCGAGCAGCCCCTGGTCCTTCTTCGGGGTGCTCGTACCCGAGCCGGTGTCCGAAGGGCGGGGTTCGCCGCCGGAGCGGGGGCCCGATGGGGCGGCGGACGCCGACGGGGTCGTACGACCGCCTTCGGACGGCCGGTCGGCCCCGGACTCCCGGGGGGAGGCGCCGGGGCGCTCGTAACCACGGCCCTGCTCCGGGGGAGAGGGCAGCAGCGACTGGAGCGGGAGGACTTCCTCCTCCATGGCGGCGAAGACGTCGTCCACCTCGGCGCCCACATCGTTGAGCTGGACCGGGAGCCGCTCGCGCAGACCGTTCCAGGTGTCGCGATGGGAGCGCGAGAAGGAGTTCAACTTCTGGATCGGGCCGAGTGACCCGTTCTTCTCGTAGGCCGCGTGGAGCAGGCGGTGGCCTTCGCGGACGTCGTGGCGCATGCCGTTGAGCGCGCGGCGGACCTCCCCGATGGACTCGTGGTCCATCGAGCCGGCGCGGGCGCGCTCCATCAGCCGCCGGGCCTCGTTCAGCCGGGTGGACGCCTGGTCGAGATAGAGCTCGCCGCGGTCGGTGTCACCGTCGGCCATCCCGAGCCGGATGTCCTCCATGCCGCGCTTCAGCCCGTACAGGGAATCACCGGGGAGGGCGTCGGAACTCGCCGCCGCCACCCCGCCGAAGGCGCCCGCGGCCACGCCGACCGTCAGGCCGCCGGCCGCCAGGCCCTTGGACCAGCGGGAACGGGGACGCAGCCGGCGGAGCGGGGAGGCCCGATGGCGACCGGGCTTCCGCTGCTCGGGCACCGTAGGTCCCGTGGACTCGGGGCCGGCCGCGCCGGCCGTGCCTTCCAGGAACATGGCCTCCATGGCGGCCACCAGTTGGGCCCGCTGCACCACCTTGACCTCGGGGTCCAGCTCGGGTCTCGGCAGCTCGCCGAGGCCGGTCGCCAGGGCCAGCATCCGTGCCTGCTCGGGCCGTTGCGCCGCGGGGGCCGCGGCGAGACCCGGCCCGCCCGGTCGGCCCGGGTCGGCCGCGGTCTGATCCGCGCCTTCCTCGGGCCGCTCCGAGGCCGCCTGATCTTCCAGGGCCTGGGCGAAGGCGTTCGCCCGCCGGTGCGCCGAAACGTTCGCGATCACTGGCGGCACCTCCTCTCGTCATGACGATCGACTCCCCTGGGGGTCTGGAAGGTTGCACGATCTACGCGCATTACCACCATCGAGTGAGTGGCTGCGGGCAGGGCGTGACCACAGGGAGCCTGCATCCCGCACAACGAGCGGCGCGGCACTTGGGTTACGCGCGAAGGATGATCGGACCAGTGCGTCATCGAGGCGTCACCGAGGGTGGGTCGGGGTCGGGGGACGGGCGGGGGGAGGGTGGAGCCTGGGGACTACGGCGGGGTGGGACGGGGCGGTGCGGGGGCGTGCGGGATTGCCGGGTCGTACGGGGTCGTACGGGGTCGTACGGCGGGGGTGGGGCCCCGGGGTTCAGCGGGCGTCCTCCGGCAGCAGCCGGGCGAGGGTGCGCACGGCACGGTACTGGAGGGTCTTGATCGCCCCTTCGTTCTTGCCCATCACGCGCGCGGTCTCGGCGACCGACAATCCTTGCAGGAACCGCAGGGTCACGCACTCCTGCTGCTGGGGATTGAGCTTGCGGACGGCTTCGAGCAGCGCGGCGTTGGAGAGCGATTCGAGGACCGAGTCCTCCGGGCTGCGCTCGACCTCGTTCGCGTCGAGCATCTCGCCGGTGGTGACCTCCAGCCGGAAGCGGGAGGACTTGAAGTGGTCGGCGACCAGGTTGCGGGCGATCGTCACCAGCCAGGCGCCGAAGTCGCGGCCCTGCCAGGTGAAGGTGGAGATCCGGCGCAGGGCGCGCAGGAACGTCTCGCTGGTGAGGTCCTCCGCGGTCGCCTTCCCGCCGACGCGGTAGTAGATATAGCGGTACACGGTGTCGCTGTACTGGTCGTACAGCCGGCCGAAGGCGTCCGCCTCGCCCGCCTGGGCGCGTTCGACCAACTCCATCATGCGGGCGCTGTCGCTGTCGGCGGTTGGGCGGCGGATTCCGGAGGACGGGGTCGTCGACGTGGTCGAGGCGCCGTTGCCGGTCCGGCTGCTGCGTCTGGCGACCGCTCGGCCCCCACCGGACCGCCTCCCCTCGACGACGGCGCTGCGCGCCGGGCCCTCGTTGTAGCCGTCGGCGAGGGCATAGCAGGGGGCGGTGGGGCCGCCGGTGGTGGTGGTGAGGCGGGGCAGGGCGGCGAGGGCGGGGACGGCGTACGCGGTGGGGACAAGACCGCGCAGGTGCTCGATGACCGTTGCGCGGAGCGTAGCCAGGCCCGAGGCGTCAACCCCGACGTGTGGGTACACGGGACTCCCAGAGGCAGAGCTTCCATCACGTGCAGTGCGGGACCGTTCACCCGTCGTGGCGACGGGCGGGTCTCGTATGCGTCTGAGGAGAATAACGCTTCGTACAGGCAGTGCTACACCCAGTTGCTCAAATCATCGTTTCCGTCGCTTCTGTTACCCCTGGACGACGCATTGTGGTCCTCATTCTGAGCACTTGGTGATCGGAATCGTTCGTTTTCGGTCGGGTGGGGTGTCGTACAGCGGGGTGTTTTCGCAGTCGTGTTCGGGCGCGCTGCAGCCGCGGGGGTACGGGGTGGTGCGGCGGGGCCGGGTGTCGTGGCGTGGTGGGGCGGGCGGCCGCCGGGCCGGGCGGGTCAGCGGCGGCGGCGGTGCAGGGCGACCGCGGCGGCCGTACCGCCCGCGAGCGCGCCCACCCCGGCGGCCGCCGGGATGCCGACCTTGGCCGCCTTGCGGCCGGTCCGGTAGTCGCGCAGCCGCCAGTCGCGTTCGCGCGCGTGTTTGCGCAGCTTGGTATCCGGATTGATCGCGTATGGATGTCCTACGAGCGACAGCATCGGGATGTCGTTGTGCGAATCGCTGTACGCGGCGCAGCGCGCGAGGTCGAGGCCCTCGGCGGCGGCCAAGGCGCGGACGGCCTCCGCCTTCGCCGGGCCGTGCAGCGGCTCGCCGACGAGCTTGCCGGTGTAGACGCCGTCCACGGACTCGGCGACCGTGCCGAGCGCGCCGGTCAGGCCGAGGCGGCGGGCGATGATCGTGGCGGTCTCCACGGGGGCGGCCGTGACCAGCCAGACCTTCTGGCCCGCGTCGAGATGGGCCTGGGCGAGGGCGCGCGTACCCGGCCAGATGCGGTCGGCCATGTACTCGTCGTAGATCTCCTCGCCGATGCTCATCAGCTCGGAGACGCGGTGGCCCTTGACGATGGAGAGCGCGGACTCCCGTACGTCCTGCATATGGTCGGGGTCCTCGACCCCGGCCAGCCGGAACCAGGTCTGCTGCCAGGCGAACCGGGCGAGTTCCCGGCGCTGGAAGAACTTCCGCTTGTAGAGGCCGCGGCCGAAGTGGAAGATCGCGGCGCCCTGCATCACGGTGTTGTCGAGATCGAAGAACGCGGCGGCGCGGGCGTCGCCGGCGACGGGGAAGTCGTCATCGGGCCCGGTCTCCCCGGTCTCCCCGGGCTCCCCGGGCTCGGGGGTGCCGGTTTCCACGGAGGGATCCACGGGGAGTTCTTCGAGGTCCCGGGTCGCCTTGCGCGCGGCCTCCGCCGCGGCCTCGCCTGCGAGCACGCTGCGCGCGGTGGCGGAGCGCCGTCGGGGGATGAGCCATCCACGTGCGGCCATACCGCGAGCATAGCCAGTCCGTTCCCGAACTCCCGACCCGCCGGGATGCGGCGGGGTGAACTCTTCGCGGCGGTGCCGTTACCGGGGGCGGGCCGGGCGCGGGGCGGGGGCGGGCCCGGCGGAGAATGGGGCCATGAGTCCTCTGCTGCGGCGCAAGAAGAAGGCGGCGCGTGACCGGGTGGTCACGCTGATCGGCAAGCCCGGGTGTCATCTGTGCGACGAGGCGCGGGCGGTCGTCGACGAGGTGTGCGCGACGACGGGGGCGTCGTGGGAGGAGAAGGACATCACGGTCGACGAGGCGCTGTACCGGGAGTACTGGGAGCAGATCCCGGTGGTGCTGGTGGACGGGGAGCAGCACACGTTCTGGCGCGTCGACGCCGGGCGCCTGCGGCGGGCGCTGGAGGGGTAGGGCCCCGGGCTGCCCGTCGCCTGCGGGGTGCCCCGCGGCCCTGATGCGGGGTTCCCGCGGCCCGGGGGTGGTTCCGTGCGTGGGTCCCCGCGGGCCCGGGGGTGGCTGGTCGCGCAGTTCCTCGCGCCCCTGGATCGTTGCCCGAGCGGGTCGCCTGCGGGGCATCTGTGGTTGAGCGCGCGGTTCCTCGCGTCCCTGGAGTCCGTTCCTTGCGCGGGATTCACCGGGATTCACCGCGATTTTCGGGGGTTCCGGGGGTATCGGGGAGCGGGGTGGCGGGGCAGAGTGGAGGGTGCGGAGGAAGGATGGGGCGCATTGGGCCCATCGGATGGGGAACGGGCCGAGGTCGTGCGCGGTTCCATGTTTACGGGATCCAGGCGCGTGACCCCGATCACTTTGACTGGACAAAACGGACACAATCTTTGTGCACGCGTTCACAAAGACATAGCCTGCTGTCGACGGGGCGGTCTTGGGACACACGGCCGCCTAGAGCTTCGCTCATCCCGCAGGAGCACCGTGGCAACTGGCCGAAATCACCGACCGGCGACCCGTAGCCGAGGAATCCCCGAGGCCACCGTCGCCCGGCTTCCGCTGTACCTGCGGGCGCTGACCGCGCTCTCCGAGCGGTCCGTACCCACGGTCTCCTCCGAAGAGCTGGCGGCCGCGGCCGGGGTCAACTCCGCGAAGCTGCGGAAGGACTTCTCGTACCTCGGTTCCTACGGCACCCGTGGCGTCGGGTACGACGTGGAGTACCTCGTCTACCAGATCTCCCGCGAGCTGGGGCTCACGCAGGACTGGCCCGTGGTGATCGTCGGTATCGGTAACCTCGGCGCGGCGCTGGCCAACTACGGGGGGTTCGCCTCCCGCGGGTTCCGGGTCGCGGCGCTGATCGACGCGGATCCCGCGATGGCCGGGAAGCCGGTCGCCGGGATCGCCGTCCAGCACACCGACGAGCTGGAGAAGATCATCACGGAGAACGGGGTGTCGATCGGTGTGATCGCCACGCCCGCCGGTGCCGCGCAGCAGGTGTGCGACCGGCTGGTGGCCGCCGGGGTCACCTCCATCCTGAACTTCGCGCCGACCGTTCTGACCGTCCCGGACGGTGTCGACGTGCGCAAGGTCGATCTGTCGATCGAACTCCAGATCCTCGCCTTCCACGAGCAGCGGAAGGCCGGCGACCTCGCCGACGCGCCCGCCGCCCCGACGGAGGGTGCCGCCGCGCCCGGCCGTGCTCCCGCGACCGCCCCCGACGGCGCCGCGGGCGCCGGACGGAAGGGACCTGACGGGGACATGCCCGCCGTGATGCCGGCATGAGCCTTCTGGTCGTCGGACTGAGCCATCGCAGCGCGCCGGTGAGCGTGCTGGAGCGGGCGTCGCTCTCCGCGGACGCGCAGATCAAGCTGGCGCAGGACACGCTGGCCGCCGAGCCCGCCACCGAGGCGGCCGTGCTCGCCACCTGCAACCGGATCGAGCTGTACGCGGATGTGGACAAGTTCCACGCGGGCGTCGCCGAGCTGTCCACCCTGCTCGCCCGGCACAGCGGCGTCGGTCTGGAAGAGCTGACTCCCTATCTCTACGTCCACTACGAGGACCGCGCCGTCCACCACCTCTTCTCGGTGGCCTGCGGGCTGGACTCCATGGTGGTCGGCGAGGGGCAGATCCTCGGACAGATCAAGGACGCCCTGGCCCGCGGCCAGGAGCAGCACACCGCGGGCCGGCTGATCAACGACCTGTTCCAGCAGGCGCTGCGGGTCGGCAAGCGCGCCCACAGCGAGACCGGGATCGACCTGGCCGGGCAGTCCCTGGTCAGTTTTGGGCTGGAACAGCTCGCCGAGGGTGCGGACGTGGCCGTCTGGGCGGCCGACAAGCGGGCCCTGGTGATCGGCGCCGGTTCGATGTCGTCGCTGGCCGCGACGACCCTCGCCCGGCTCGGCGTACGCGAACTCGTCATCGCCAATCGCACGCTCGACCGGGCCGAACGGCTCGCCGCGTCGCTGGCCGAGGCGCGGCCGGGCACGACGACGGTACGGGCGGTCCCGATGTCGGCCGTCACCGACGAACTGACACGTGCATCCGCGGTGATCTCCTGTACCGGCGCGACCGGGCTCGTCCTCACAGCCGACGCCGTCGCCGACGCGCTCGCCGTGCCCGAGGCCGCCTCGGCCGTCCTGGCGGGCGCCGCCGTCGCCGAAGGCGCCCTGCGCGCCCCGGACGGCAGTCTGGTCGCCCGGCTCGCCGAGACCGCGGGCCGTGACGGACGCGTCCGTGAACTGGGCGGCCGCCAGCTCGCCGAGGCCCCCGACGGCGGCTGCCCGGTCGGTCTCGACGACACGCACGGCGTCGCCGGTACGGCCGGTGACCCGGCTCAGCACGGGGTCTGGGTGGAGAACGCCACCAGCTCCGTACCCACCGTCCATCAGCCGCGGCAGCCCGTACGCAACGGGACCGGCGCCCGGGGCACCGTACGCATGGCCCTGCTCGATCTGGCCATGCCCCGCGACATCGACCACGCCGTCCACCGGGTCCCCGGTGCCCGGCTGGTCGACATCGAGTCCCTCGCCGAGGCGTCCGCCGACGCGCCCATGGCCGCCGACGTCGACCAGGTCCGCGACATAGTCGCCGCCGAGGTGGCCGCCTTCGGCGCGGCCCAGCGCGCTGCCCGGATCACCCCCACCGTCGTCGCCCTGCGCACCATGGCCGCCGATGTCGTTGCCCATGAGATGGCCCGGCTCGACGGCCGGCTCAACGGGCTCGACGACAAGCAGCGCGGAGAGATCCGGCAGACCGTCCACCGCGTCGTCGACAAGCTGTTGCACGCGCCGACGGTCCGGGTGAAGCAGCTGGCGAGCGAGCCCGGCGGCGCCGGGTACGCCGACGCGCTGCGCACCCTTTTCGACCTCGACCCGGAGACCGTGGCGTCCGTCAGCCGGGCCGATGTGAACGACCGCGAAACCGACGCCGAGAACCGAGGGCGATCATGACCGAGAGGGCACTGCGGCTCGGGACCAGGCGGAGCAAGCTCGCCATGGCCCAGTCCGGGCAGGTGGCGCGGGCGGTGGAGGCAGTCACCGGCCGGTCCGTCGAGCTGGTCGAGATCACGACGTACGGCGATACGTCCCGCGAGCACCTGGCGCAGATCGGCGGCACCGGTGTGTTCGTCGCCGCGCTGCGCGAGGCGCTGGCCGCGGGCGAGGTGGACTTCGCGGTTCACTCGCTCAAGGACCTTCCGACGACGCAGCCCGACGAGCTGGCGCTGGCGGCGATCCCGAAGCGGGAGGACCCGCGGGACGTACTGGTGGCCCGGGACGGGCTCACCTTCGACCGGCTGCCCGACGGCGCCAGGATCGGCACCGGCTCGCCGCGGCGGGCCTCGCAGCTGAACGCGTACGCGCGGGCGCACCACACCCGCGTGGAGACCGTCCCGATCCGGGGGAACGTCGATACCCGGATCGGATATGTGCGCGACGGTGAACTGGACGCGGTGGTACTCGCCGCGGCCGGGCTCAACCGTATGGGCAGAAGTGCGGAGGTGACCGATTTCCTCTCGGTCGACTTCGTGCTGCCCGCCCCCGGCCAGGGGGCGCTGGCGATCGAGTGCGCCGCGGACGACGCGGAGCTGATCGCGCGGCTCGCCGAGCTCGACGACCCGGTCACCCGGGCCGCCGTGACCGCCGAGCGTTCCCTGCTCGCCGCCCTGGAGGCCGGCTGCAGCGCACCCGTTGGTGCGCTCGCCGACCTGTTGGGCGACGGACAGGCTGTCACTGAAATGCGCCTGCGGGGCGTCGTCGGCACGGTCGACGGCACGACGCTGGTGCAGCTGTCCACCACCGGTCCCGTACCCACGTCGCACGGCGACGCCATCGCGCTCGGTCGCGAACTCGCGTCCGAGATGCTCGCCAAGGGTGCGGCCGGTCTTATGGGGGAGCGAGCGTTTTGAGCCCCACCACCAACCCGTCCACGGCGTACGACTCGGCACACGGGCACGTCACTTTCCTCGGCGCCGGACCCGGTGATCCCGGGCTGCTGACCTTGCGGGCTGTCGAAGCCCTCGCGGGAGCCGATGTCGTGATCGCCGAGCCCGAAGTGCTCGACGTGGTACGCGGCCATGCGCGGGCGAGCGTCAGCACGCCTGAGCTGACGGTCGTTGACGATGCGTCAACAGCCGCCGGAATCCCCGTACTCAGGGATGCCGTCAATCTTGTCATGGAGGCCGCGCGGTCCGGCAAGCGGGTCGTGCGAGCGGTCAGCGGCGATCCGGGCCTCGACGCCGACGCCGGTCACGAGATGCTGGCCTGCGCGGCGGAGGGCGTCCCCTTCGAGGTCGTGCCCGGTATCGCGGCGGCCGTGGGGGTGCCCGCGTACGCCGGGGTACCGCTGCGGGACGCCCAGGGCGCGGACGTCCGTTTCGTCGACGCCCGGACCGCGAGCGACCGCTGCTGGACCGAGGTCGGCGCCAGCGACGGCACGGTCGTGGTCTCCACGACGCTGGACTCGGTCGCCGCCGCGGCGGGCGAGCTGGTCGCGGCGGGCCGCAAGCCGGACACCCCGCTGACCGTGACCGTCGCCGGGACCACCACCCGGCAGCGGACCTGGACGGCGACGCTCGGCACCATCGCCCAGGTCTTCAAGCAGGGCAAGATCCTGCCGTCGCCCGAGGGGCACCGGCCGGTGATAGCCGTCGTCGGTGAGCGCAGCGCGCCCGCGCAGCGCGCCCAGCTCTCGTGGTTCGAGTCCAAGCCGCTGTTCGGCTGGAAGGTGCTCGTACCGCGGACGAAGGAGCAGGCGGCGTCCCTGTCCGACCAGCTCCGTTCCTACGGCGCGGTGCCGCACGAGGTGCCGACGATCGCCGTCGAGCCGCCGCGCACCCCGCAGCAGATGGAGCGGGCGGTCAAGGGCCTGGTCACCGGGCGGTACGAGTGGATCGCCTTCACCTCGGTGAACGCGGTCAAGGCGGTCCGCGAGAAGTTCGAGGAGTACGGGCTCGACGCCCGCGCCTTCGCCGGGATCAAGGTCGCGGCGGTCGGCGAGCAGACCGCGAAGGCGCTGGTCGACTTCGGGGTCAAGCCCGATCTGGTGCCCAGCGGCGAGCAGTCGGCCGCGGGTCTGCTGGAGGACTGGCCGCCGTACGACCCGGTCTTCGACCCGATCGACCGGGTGTTCCTGCCGCGGGCGGACATCGCGACCGAGACGCTGGTCGCGGGTCTGATCGAACTGGGCTGGGAGGTCGACGACGTCACGGCCTACCGGACCGTGCGCGCGTCGCCGCCCCCGGCGGAGACCCGGGAGGCGATCAAGGGCGGCGGTTTCGACGCGGTGCTGTTCACCTCGTCGTCGACCGTGCGGAACCTGGTCGGGATCGCCGGGAAGCCGCACAACGTGACCGTGATCGCGTGTATCGGCCCGGCCACCGCGAAGACCGCGGAGGAGCACGGGCTCCGGGTCGACGTGCTGTCGCCCGAGCCTTCGGTGCTACGGCTCGCGGAGGCGCTGGCCGAGTTCGGCGCGGGGCGCCGGGCGGCGGCGGTCGATGCGGGCGAGCACGTCACCCGGCCGAGCGAGCGGCGGCCGGGCGGCCGGCGGCGGCGTACGACCACCTGAGCGGTGGGGTACGACCACCTGAGCGGTGGGGTACGACCACCTGAGCGGTGGGGTACGACCACCTGAGCGGTGGCCTACGGCGACCTGAGCGGTGGCGTACGGCGGACGCCTGAACCGAACGACGGTGTACGTGCCTGGTGGGGGCGGTGAGCCCCCACCAGGACGTGGTCCGTCACGGGTTCAGCGGCTCCGGAACGGGCGGAGCCGTGAAGACGATCTTCGGATACCCCTTGGACTGCACCAGGGTGTTGAGCGCCGCCGCGATCTCCAGCGGGGTGATCTGCGGGGTGCTCGGGAGCATCATCTCGTTCCGTACCGAGAAGTTGACGGTCACATAGCCCGGGTCGATGCCGATCGGGTAGTCGGCGGATCCCTGGAAGTTCGTTCCTTCGTGGAAAACGGCCATGCTCGCCTCCGTGAACAGAGTGGGGGACGCCAGCCGTACCCGGACGCGGAACCGGCTCTGGGCCGGTGGGGCCGGGGCACCCCGTCATGGAAGCACGGCCCCCGTCCCCACGCCATCAAATCCGTTGCCGGAGGCAATGGCCCGATGGCAGCCTCCGGCCATGACGACACCTTCCCCCGCCGTGTCCCCGGCCGCCGCCCGCGCCGCCCTCCTCACCGGTCAGCTCGATCAGATCTGGGCCCTCTTCGAGTACCACCTGGAGCGTCTCGACGACACGGACTTCCTGTGGGAGCCCGCGCCGGGGGCGTGGAGCGTACGGCCCGACGCGGCCGGGCGGTGGGTCGCCGACTTCGCGGAGACCGAGCCCGATCCCGTACCGACGCTGTCGATCGGCTGGCTCTCCTGGCATATCGGCTACTGGTGGACGATCACGCTCCGGCACTGCTTCGGGGACGGCGCGCCCGCGCGCGAGGAGATCGTCTGGCCGGGGAGCGCGGAGGCGGCGGCCGGGTGGCTGCGCGGTCTGCGGGACGAGTGGCGTACGGAGCTGGCGGCGCTCTCCGACGCGGACCTCGACGGTACGGAGCGGACCGCGGGGCTGCCGCTGACCGGGGGCGCGGTGCTCACCCTCGCCGAGGTCTGCGCGTGGGTGAACTTCGAACTGGCGAAGAACGTCTCCGAGATCGGGATCACCGCGCATCTGCGGAAGGCACTGGCGTAACGACCGTCCGGGGCGGGGCGTAGCGTGGACTCCATGAGTACGTACGGTTCCTTCCCCGGGTCCCGGCCGAGGCGGCTGCGGACCAACCCCGTCCTGCGCCGGATGGTCGCGGAGACCCGGCTGCACCCCTCGGACCTGATCCTTCCGGCCTTCGTACGGGAGGGTGTCTCCGAGCCGGTGCCGATCAAGGCGATGCCCGGGGTCGTCCAGCACACCCGGGACACCTTGCGGAAGGCGGCGGTGGAGGCCTGTGCCGCCGGGGTCTCCGGGATCATGCTGTTCGGGGTGCCCGAGGACGCGAAGAAGGACGCGGCCGGGACGGCCGGTACCGACCCGGACGGGATCCTCCAGGTCGCGATCCGCGATGTGCGGGCCGAGGTCGGCGACGATCTGGTGATCATGTCGGACCTCTGTCTCGACGAGTACACGGACCACGGGCACTGCGGGGTGCTGGACGCCGAAGGACGGGTGGACAACGACGCCACCCTGGAGCGGTACGCGGAGATGGCCCAGGTCCAGGCCGACGCGGGCGTCCATGTGGTGGGCCCGAGCGGGATGATGGACGGCCAGGTCGGGGTGGTCAGGGACGCGCTGGACACCATCGGCAAGGAGGACGTGGCGATCCTGGCGTACACCGTCAAGTACTCGTCGGCGTTCTACGGCCCGTTCCGGGAGGCCGTCGGCTCGTCGCTGCGCGGTGACCGCAAGACGTATCAGCAGGACCCGGCCAACGTCCGCGAGTCGCTGCGCGAACTCGCCCTCGATCTGGAGGAGGGCGCGGACATGGTGATGGTGAAGCCCGCGGGGCCCTACCTCGACGTGCTGGCGCGGATCGCCGACGCGGTGGACGTGCCGGTGGCCGCGTACCAGATCAGCGGTGAGTACGCGATGGTCGAGGCGGCGGCCGAGAAGGGCTGGATCGACCGGGACAAGGCGATCCTGGAGTCGCTGACCGGGATCCGCAGGGCCGGGGCGAAGATGATCCTCACCTACTGGGCGACGGAGGTCGCGCGCGCCCTGTGACGGTCCGCGCCGCCGCCGGGTGGCGGGTCGGCCCGCCGCCGGACCGGGTGCGTACGCCCTTACGGCGGGTTTTCCGCCCCGGCTCTTGACGTGTCCGTCCGCCACCCGGACCCTTTGGCTGCCCGACCGCTTCCAGAGCCGGAGGTCCTGATGACGCATGCCGCCCCGGGGGACGGCGTGCCGTGGTTCGACGTCACCGCTCCGGACTTCTCCATCACCTCGGCCGCGGTGCACGCGGCGCGTGAGAACTCCTGGTACGCCCGGACCGACTACGGTCTCGCGGTCCTGCGCCACGCGGAGACGGCGGAGCTGCTCGAACACCCCCTGCTCCGGCAGGGGAGCGTGTCCTGGCTCGCCCGCAACGGGGTGACCGGGGGACCACTGGCCGACTGGTGGTCGACCTGGGTCCTCCACCAGGAGGGCGAGGACCACCGCAGGCTGCGGCGGCTGATGAACCCGGCCTTCTCCGCCCGGTCGGCCACCGCCCTGCTGCCCCGTTTCCGGGCCCTCGCCACCGAGCTGACGGACGCCTTCGCGGACAAAGGGCGCTGTGAGTTCGTCGCGGAGTTCGCCGAACCCTACGCGGCCCGGGTGCTCGCCGTACTGCTCGGTCTCCCGGAGTCCGAGTGGCCGGTATTCGCCGGTGAGTCGACCGTGCTCGGTCTCGCCATGGGGGTGAACGTCCGCCGGGACCTGGACCGGATCGAGGGCGCGCTCGCCGCGCTGTACGCGTACGCCGATGAACTGATCGCCGACCGGCGGCGCCGGGAGCGCGACGACTTCGTCTCCCGGCTGGTCCGGGCGAGCCGGGACACCGACCGCCTCAGCGGCGCCGAACTCCGCGACGGCCTGGTGCTGTTGATCTTCGGGGGTTTCGACACCACCCGCAGCCAACTCGGCCTGGCCCTGCGGACCTTCGCCCGCCATCCCGGCCAGTGGCGGCTGCTCGCCGAGCGGCCGGAGCTGGGGGCCGCCGCGGCCGACGAGGTGATGCGGGTCGATCCCGCCGTGCGCTGGATCACCCGGGAGGCGCTGGAGGACTTCACCTTCCGGGGGCTGGACATCCCCGCCGGGACCACGGTCCAGCTATGGAGCGAGTCCGCCGGTACCGATCCCCGCGCCCACGGCCCGTACTCCTTCGACATCACCGCCGAGCGGGCACCGCACTTCGGTTTCGGCGGCGGGGTCCACCACTGCCTCGGCCACTTCGTGGCGCGCGGCGACATGGCCGAGGCCCTGCCGGTGCTCGCCCGGCGACTGCGGGACCTCCGGATCGGCGAGGGCGCCGTCCAGCTCCCCGACTCCGGCAACACCGGCCCCGTACGTCTCCCTCTGCTCTTCACCCCCGCGCCCTGACCGGGTGCGCCCTCCGACCACCACCCTCTTCCTGTGAGGTCCCGTTGACCGACCGTTCCCTCGGCACCACCGCACTCGACCGCCACCGCGAGGCCAATACCGACCAGGAGGCCGTGGGCGCCTTACGGGCACGGATCGCCGAGGCCGGAGTGGAGTACATCTACTACCAGTCGGTGACCCTCGGCGGCCGGGTGGTGGGCAAGGTCGTTCCCGCCGTCCATCTGCTCCGCAATCTGGAGAAGGGGGTCCAGCTGCACCGCTCCGTGGTCGCCGATATCCAGACCGACCGGCACGGCACCCTCCTCGGCGGCGGTACCCGGGCGGCCGAGTTCACGATGCTGCCCGATCTCGACACCTTCGCCGTACTGCCCTGGGACACCAGTGTCGCCCGGTTCTTCTGCCGCACATACGAGCCGGAGCACCAGCCGGAGCGCGGCGGGGAGCCGTTCGCCGCCGATGTGCGCGGCCATCTCATCCGGCGGCACCGGGAGTTCACCGAACGGACGGGGCTCGTCCTCCGCTCCGGCTGCGAGCCCGAGGTGACCTGGACCGGGCCCGGCCTGGAGGTGTCCCCCCGTCCCGACGCCTGCCCCGCGTACCAGGTCGACCTGCTGGAACGGAGCAGGCCCGTCTACCAGAAGGTGATGACCTACGGCAGGGCGATGGGGCTCGACATGATCGAAGGGGACTACGAGGACCCCGGACAGCTCGAACTGAACTGGATGTACGACCGGGCCGAGCTGACCGCCGACCGGCTGATGACCTTCCGCCAGATCTGCCGCCAGGTCGCCCGTGAACTCGGCCTCACGGTCAGCTTTATGCCCAAGCGGGCCACCGGGGTGATGGGCAACGGCTGCCATCACAACCTCAGCCTCTGGCGGGGCGAGCGCAATGTCCTGGCCGAGCCGGGCCGCCGGGAGCTGCATCTCTCCGACACCGGACGGCACGCCCTCGGGGGCATTCTGGCCCATGCCGCGGGCGCCATGGCCGTCATGGGGTCCACCGTGAATTCGTACAAGCGGTACTGGGACGCGGGTCTGTTCGCCCCCGGGCGGATCGACTGGGGGATGGACGACAAGACCTGCACCGTACGGCTGTCCGCCAACGGCCGGCTCGAACTCAAGCTCCCGGACGCCATGGTCAACCCGTATCTCTCCCATGCCGTCCTGCTCGCCGTGATCGGGGACGGTCTGGAGAACCGGATCGATCCCGGCCCTCCTCAGGGCGCCGGCGGTGAGGACGGGGACCGATTCCCCGCCCTGCCGTCGACGCTGGGCGAGGCCCTGACGGCCTTCGCCGGGGACACCGTGGTCAGGGGCGGGCTGACCGAGGAGACCGTCGCGCTCTATCTCGCCCTGAAGGGCGACGAGTGGGCCCGGTTCTGCGCGGCCGTCACCGACTGGGAACACATGATGTACGCGGAGGGCACCCCCTGACGGCGATGGCGGGAGCCTGCCGCGACCGCCCCCGCGTCCTCCCCCGCGTCATCAGTGCGTACGGTGTACCCTCGGGCTTCTGAGACTGCGTACGGTGTACGAGTGTGTGTCCGTACGCGGCTGGAGCGATGGAGGGGTGCGCGATGACGTTCCTGGTGACCGGGGCGACCGGGACCATCGGCCGGCGGGTGGTGCGGGAGCTGGCCGCCCGGGGCGCCCGGGTGCGGGCCCTGACCCGCGACCCGGCGCGGGCGGCCGGACTCCCCGAGGGCGTCGAGGTGGTGAAGGGCGATCTGGACGAGCCGGAGAGCCTGGCCGGGGCCCTCGCGGGGGTCGAGCGGATGGTGCTCTTCCCGAGCCCCGACGGGGTGGAGGGCGTGGTCGCCCGGGCGAAGGAGGCGGGCGTACGGCGGATCGTGGTGCTGTCGTCGGCGGCCGTCACCTCGGGCTACGACACGACGTTCCATCTGCCGGTGGAGCGGGCGGTGGAGGCGTCGGGCCTGGAGTGGACCTTCGTCAGGCCCGGGGAGTTCGCGGGGAACAAGCTGGAGCTGTGGGGGCCTTCGATCCGCGCGGAGGGGGTCGTCCGCGACATCGCCCCGGACACCGTGATGTCACCGGTCCACCCGGCGGACGTCGCCGACGCGATCGTCGCCGCCGTGGCGGAGGACGGGCACACCGGCCGCGCCTACACCTTCGACGGCCCCGAACGCCTCACCGTACGCGAGCAGGTCGGGATCATCGCCCGGGTGCTGGGCGAGGAGCTGAAGGTCCTCGTCGTCACCCCGGCCGAGCTGCGGGAACGCTATCTCGCCCAGGGCGGGTTCGCGGCGGCCAGCGCCGACTTCCTGCTCGGCTACGCGGACTACGACGGGGACGATACGGACCCGGAGGCGGAGCAGGACACCACCGACTGGGGCGACCTCTTCTGGGACGACACGGCGACGGTCGTCACGGGGAGGACGGCCCGTACCTTCGAGGAGTGGGTACGGGACAACGCCGAGGCGTTCCGCCGGGTGGGCGGGGCCTGACACCGTCCGGGCCGCCGGGCCGCGGTGCGTGAGGAAGGACGCGGGGGCCGCGCTCGGCACGGCCCCCGCGTCCTTCAGCTCGTCACCGCGTCAGCAGTAGAGGTTGCCCCCGGTGGGAACGCCCAGCATCTGGGTGAAGCGGGTGTAGTTGTTCACCCGGCTCTGGACCTGGGCCGGGTGGCCGCCGTTGCACTCCAGCGAGCCGTTGATCGACCAGATCGTCTGGCCGAAACCGGCCTGGTTGACCATCGCGGCGTGGCCGGTCATCGTGCCGGGGCCGGACTGGGTGTTCCAGTACCAGAGCGCCGTCTTCCAGGCGACGGCCGCGTTGTTCTGCACCAGCGACGGGTTGTTCAGCAGATCGATGCCGAGGGCGTCACCGGCGGCCTTGTAGTTGAAGTTCCAGCTCAGCTGGATCGGGCCCCGGCCGTAGTAGGCGGCCTGGCCGGCCGGGCAGCCGTAGGGCCGGCTGCGGTCGCAGTAGTGCGGGTAGTTCGCCTGGTTCGACTCCACGATGTGGACCAGACCGCCGGTCTCGTGGCTGATGTTGGCGAGGAAGGCGGCGGCCTCCTGCTTCTTGATCGTCTCGCCGCCGGTGTTGGCGAAGCCGGGGTAGGCGGCGAGCGCCGCCTTCAGGCCGCTGTAGGTGTAGAAGGGGTTCCGGTTCGGGAACATCTGGTTGAACTGGGCCTCGGAGACCACGAAGTCGCCGGGGTTGCCGGGGCCGGGGCCCTCGCCGCCGCTACAGGTGTGCGGGTTCCAGAACCAGGTACTGACCGTGGGGTCGTAGCCCGGGTTGGCGTGCTCCGCGATGTAGTACTTGCCGTCGCGGTACTTGACGATGGCTCCCACCGCGTATTGGGTGCCCTGGCGCCAGTCGGGCGCGTTGGTGCACTCGTCCGCGGCGGTCGCGGTGGTGGTCGCGGTCGCCCGCGCGGGCTGGGCGGGCGCGGCGGACGCGCTGGTGGGAACGAGGCCGATGGCCGCCAGTCCGGCGGTCGCGGCGACGGCGACGACGAGCGCCTTGAAACGATCGCGGGTGCGCTGTACGAGCACGAGTTCCTCCTCCGTGCTTCAACGGCCGGGTCCGGAACGGAGCGTGGGGGCTCGTGGGGGGTTCCGGGCGGGCCGTGGTGTGGGGGGTTCGTGCCCCACACTGAACGGCGCGGCGCATCCGCGTCAAGGTATAGACCAATACGAACCAGCCACCCTGCGCCTCTGGTTGAAGCGCAGGGCGGCCGGTCGTCGTACGCGGGGAAGGACCGCTGTCGTACGGGGGGTAGGGCTGACGTCACGCGTGGGGTGGGACCGCCGTCACGCGTGGGGTAGGGCCGCCGTCACGCGTGGGGTAGGGCCGCCGTCACGCGCGGGGCGTGAGCAGGTCCGCGAGGCGGGAGAGGCCGTCCGCGCCGTGGCCCTCGGCCACCGCCCGGCGGATCAGCGCCTCCGTGGGCCGGAAGAATTCCGTGGTGATGCCCTGCTCGGCCAGGGTGTCCAGCAGATTGGGCAGCGCCGCCTCGTTGACGACGAGGCTGGAGACGTCGGTGAGATGGTCGCCCGAGTCCAGTGCCTCGGCGTAGTCGTCGACGGAGTCGGCCATGGCGACGAGCCAGTTCCTGAGCGGCTCCGCGATCGCCTTGGCCGGGATGCCCGCCGAGCGGACCAGGGCGAACGCGTGCCAGATGCCCATGTCCTGGCCGTACATCCCGATCAGGAGCGCGAAGTCGTTGAGGGCGGCGAATCCGGCGTCCTCACCGACGTAGCGGGCGCCGCCGAGGGCCCGGAAGGTCTCCTCGTACCGCTCGAAGGCGGCCCGGTCGCCGCTGTAGTAGACGTAGGCGTGCGGCCCGGCGATCATCTGGGGGACCGCCATGATCCCGCCGTCGAGGTAGTGGGCGCCGTGCTCCGCCGCCCAGGCCGCCAGCTCACGCCCCTGGGCCGGGGTGCCGTTGGTCAGATTGACGATCGTCCGGCCCGCGATGTCGTCCTTCACCGACTCCAGCAGGTCGCCGACATTGCTGTTCACCGTCAGGCAGAAGACCAGCAGATCGCTCGCGGCCACCGCATCGGCCGGTCCGGGCGCGGGCGTCGCGCCCTGGGCGACCAGGGGGCCGGTTTTCGACGCGGTGCGGTTCCAGACCGTGACGGGGTGCCCCGCCGCGATGAAGGCGGCGGCGAGAGCCGAGCCCATCATCCCGAGGCCGAGGACGGAGACGGCGGGCTTGGCGGCAGACATGGGAGTGCTCCTGGGGAATCGAGGTGGGATTGGCGCCTTGCTGGCGATATCCATTCTCGAAGCCCGGAAAAGCCTTCACAAGTACCGACTTTTTTGTGGGGTACTCACCAAAAGGTGTGTGACGGGAGGAGGGGGCGCACCCTGGGAGGGGAGAGGGTGGAGGTGGTCAGCTATGCACACGCAGACACTCGTCGGCTGGCATGTCGAGATGGAGTTCCGCGAGGACGGCGACCGGACCAGGGCCGCCGCGCTGGTCCGGCTGTCGGACGGGACCGAGATCCGGGGGCACGGGAACGCCCAGCGGCATCCGTCGGACGCGGAGCAGCTCCGGGTCGGGGAGGAGATCGCCGGCGCGCGGGCCCTGATGGATATCGCGTCCCAGCTGCTGCAGAAGGCGCACCACGAGATCGACGAGGCATCGGGGCGGAGTTCGCACTCGCTGACCTGACCTGACCTGATGGGATCTGACGCGATCTGACGCGACCGCCGGGTCCGGGCGGGTCGGGTTGGGGTCGGGTTGGGGTCGGGCGGGTCCGGGCGGTGTTGATCATTCGTTTATCGGACGCTGTTGTGACCCTGTCACGCTCGGTGCATGCGACAACACCGTTACAAACACAGACATAAGCGCATACGTAGCGTGCTGCTTTCCGTGGCACTGCTGTTCACCGGGGCGCTGGTGGCGCCCGCGCAGGCGGCCGTGCCGCCGGACGGCGGAACGGTCCGGGCGGACACCGTGCCGACCGGGCAGGCCGTCCATCTGCAGAACGTCAGGAACGGCGCCCAACTGGGGATCACGACCACCGGGGGCGGCGACTTCGCCGAGGCGCGGGCTCCCCAGGGGGACAACCACTACCAGGAGTGGGTGCTGGAGCAGGCGACGGGTGGGATGTATCTGCTGCGCAACAGCTCGTTGCGGCCCCTCTGCCTGGTCCGGGGCCCGGAGCCGGTGGCGGGCGCCTGTTCGGGTGCCGCCGCCGAGTGGGACGTCCAGCGGATCGGCGACGGCGAGTACTGGATCAAGGTGCCGGGGGCCGACCGGTATCTGACCAGCTCGGAGGAGATCAGCAAGAGCGACAAGGTCGCCGATCTCGGGATCGGGCCGGACGGGGACGACCGGGGGACGTGGTTCGCGACCCCCGTCGACTGGCCCCGGCAGCCCATGCCGCCGCAGAACCGGCGGACGCTGGAACACATGACGTATCTGACCGCCCACAACGCGATGATCAACCGGGAGGACGGCTACAACACCGTCGCGCCCAACCAGCCGCATTCGATGGCACGTCAGCTCGCCGACGGCGTCAGGGCGCTGATGCCCGATGTCAACGCGGAGGTGGTCGACGGGGCCATCTGGCTCTGTCACGGCGGGAGCTGCGGCGGCATCCCGAACCCGAACAACAGCCTGGAGGCGATGCTGCGGACGCTGAAGACGTTCCTCGACGCCAACCCCTCCGAGATCGTCTCCGTCTTCATCGAGGACCAGGGGACGCTGAGCAACGCGGACTACGAGAACTACGGGCTGAATCTCGTTCCCGGGGTGAAGGATCTGCTCTTCGTGCCGGACGATTCGGTCGTCCCGGACGGCCTGAAGCAGGGCTGGGACGTCCACCGCAACGGCTGGCCGCTGCTCGACGACATGATCGCCAAGAACAAGCGGCTGCTGATTTTCTCCGGGCGGACGGAGCGGCAGTCCATCGGCTTCATGGCGGACCAGCGCTGGCGGGTCGAGAACCACTGGTCCATGGGCCTCGGTCTGGGCAATTCCGACTGGGCCTGCTTCTCGCGCTGGGGAAAGAAGCCGCTCGGAGCCCGGCCGTCGGGGAAGTTCCGGCCGCTGTTCTTCATGAACCATTTCCGTGATGTGCCGATGGCGCCGACGTACACGACGGACAACCAGAAGATGCGGCAGCGGGCCGAGAACGTCTGCACCACGGCCGCCCGCCGCAAACCGAACTTCGTCGCCGTCGACCAGTACCAAAGCGGCGATCTGTTCCCGCAGATCGCGCACATGAACACGTACTGGTATCAGGCGCAGTCCGCCCCCGGCTCCGGCGGCGGACAGCAGCCCGACCCGGGGGCGCCCGCCGGTGACCCCTTTGACAACGGTGTCGACCAACGTGGTCCCAAGCCCGCCGAGGGTGTTCCCCAGCCGTCCTGCCGCCCCGAGGGGATGATCCCGACCGCGGGGGCGTCCGCCCGCTACTGCGACGTATACGACCGGGAAGGGCGGGAGTGGCTCGGTGGCGCCGGGCACGACCGGCGGATCGTCGGCTACTTCAACGCCACCCGCAACGGCACCGACGGCCGGCCCCGCTATCTGGTGAAGAACATTCCCTGGAGCCGGGTCACCCACATCAACTACGCGTTCGCCCGGATCGAGGGGAACCGGATCTCCGTCGGCGACGAGGGCGCGGCGGGCAATCCGGCGACCCGGATGACCTGGCCGGGCGTCGGCGGCGCCGAGATGGACCCGGGGCTCCCGTACCAGGGGCACTTCAACCAGCTGGCCAAGTACAAGAAGCGGCATCCGCAGGTGAAGTCGCTGATCGCGGTCGGCGGCTGGGCCGACACCAAGGGCTTCTACGCGATGGCCACCAACGCCGACGGCACGGTCAACCAGGCGGGGATCAACACCTTCGCCGACTCCGTCGTGGACTTCCTCGGCCGCTACGGCGCCGCGTTCGACGGTGTCGACATCGACTACGAGTACCCGACCGCCATGCCCGACAGCGGCAACCCCGACGACTGGTCCGTCGCCAACCCCCGCCGCAAGGGCCTCCAGGCCGGCTACAACGCGCTGATGAAGACCCTGCGGGAGAAGCTCGACGGGTCCGGTGAGTCCCGGGGCCGCTACTACCTGCTGACCTCCGCCGCCTCCGCTTCCGGGCATCTGGTGCGCGGCTACGACGCCGGACAGGCCCTCGGCTACCAGGACTACGTCAATGTCATGACGTACGACCTGCACGGCTCCTGGAACCAGTACGTCGGCCCGCAGGCGCCGCTCCACGACGACGGACGCGACGGCGAACTCGCCGCGGCCGGGGTCTACGACGACGTCGCCAAGCCCGAGTACGGCAAGACCGGCTACTTCAACGTCGACTGGGCGTACCACTACTACCGGGGCGCCCTCCAGCCCGGCCGGATCAACCTCGGGATCCCGTACTACACACGCGGCTGGCGCGACGTCCAGGGCGGCACCGACGGACTGTGGGGCACCGCCCCGCTGCCCGACCAGAGCGCCTGCCAGCCCGGCACCGGCACCCGCGGTCTCTGCGGGAACGGGGCCGTCGGCATCGACAACCTCTGGCACGACACCAGCCGCGGCCGGGAGGTCGCCGCGGGCTCCAACCCCCTCTGGCACGTCCGCAACCTCCAGAACGGCCGCGCCGGGGACTATCTGCGGGCCTATGGACTCGACCCGGACGCCCCGCCGAACCGTCTCACCGGCAGCTACCAGCGCAAATACAGCAACGCGCTGGAGTCGATGTGGCTGTGGAACGCGGAGAAGAAGGTCTTCCTCACCGCCGAGGACGAACAGAGCATCGACGCCAAGGTCCGCTATGTGAAGGACAAGGGCATCGGCGGCGTGATGATCTGGGAACTCGCCGGTGACCTGGGCCGGGGCCCGGACGGCAGCTACGGCATGGGCCATGAGCTGACCAACCGTATCGACGACTCCCTGCGGGGTGCGGGCGGCTATGTCAAGGAGCGGACCGACGGTACCGTCCCGCCCGATCAGGTCGTCGACGTCGGCGTCGAGTTCGCGGACTTCCCGACCGCCGAGGCCGACCTCTGGCCCCAGCAGCCGAAACTGCGGATCACCAACCGCAGCACGAGGCCGCTGCCGTCCGGTACCGAAATCGCCTTCGACATCCCCACCAGCGCTCCGCCGCTGCTGAAGGACGACAACTGGCAGGAGCTGAAGGACACCGTACGACCCGGTCACACCGGGCCGAACGCGGGCGGCCTGAAGGGCACCTTCCACCGGGTGACGCTGAAACTCGGCTACTGCGAGGGCGTCCCGGCGGGCGCCTCCCGCGATATCGGCCTCAAGTACTTCCTGCCGGTGACCGGGCCCGCGAACATCACCCTGAGGTTCGGGGACGGGGTGTACGGCTCCACCCAGGACCGCCGCCGGGGCGCGACGACCACCGAGCCCCCGGCCGGCAACGGCACCGGACCCGCCTGCCAGGCGGAGGCCTGGAGCGCCGACCGTACCTACAACCCGGCCTGGGCGCCGTTCGCGCTCTGGCGCACCGGCGACGGCTACAAGATCCAGGACGTCGGCAGCTCACTGGTCCTCGACCACCCGGGCAGCTGGACCACCACCCACCTCGTCGACTCCCAGGACGGCAACCGGAACCAGATCTGGAAGATCGCCCCGGACGGCTCCACCGGCCGATTCCGGATCACATCCGACAGCGGCGGCCGGGACCAGTGCCTGGGCGCTGAGAACCGGCTCGCCGAGCTGTCGGTGAAGAACTGCGACGGCGGCGCGGCACAGTCGTGGAGCTTCACCGACGACAAGGGCGCCCCGGTCGCGGGCATCCCGGCCGACGGAAAGCCGCATGGGCTGCTCGCCGCGCGGGGCCATGCCGCCGAACCGCGCAACAGCGGCAACACCGTCCGTACGAAGATGGTCGCGGGCGATCCGACGGGTGTGACCCGGACGGTCGTCTCGTACGGCGGCCACTGGTGGAAGGCCAAGTTCTGGACGAAGGGGAACGCGCCGAACGCGGCGGACGCCCGTAATCCGTGGACCAGGCTGGGGCCGGTGGGTTAGGCCCCCTTGCCATCGGACCCGTGAGAAAACCGGACCCGTGAAAAAGGGGCGTCACCGCGGTGTGCGGTGACGCCCCTCCCGGCCGAAGGTGTCAGAGCCGCTCGGGCGTCCGGATGCCCAGCAGGCCCATGCCGAGCTGGAGCGTGCGGCCGGTGAGGTCCACCAGGAAGAGGCGGTTCTCGACCAGCTCCGGCGGGTTGTCGGCGCTGAGGACCTGGCACTTGTCGTAGAACGTGGTCAGGTGGGACGCGAGCTGGTAGAGGTACGCGGCCAGCTTGTGCGGCTCGTACGACTCGGCGACCTCCGCGACGATCTCGCCGAACAGGTCGACGTGGAGCGCGAGGGCCCGCTCGGCCGGGTGCAGCTCCAGCTCCGGGTGGGCGACGGGCCGGGCGTCGCCCGCCTTGCGGAGGATGGAGCGGATCCGGGCGTACGCGTACTGGAGGTAGACCGACGTGTCGCCGTTGAGGGACACCATCTGGTCGAGGTCGAACTTGTAGTCCCGGACGGCGGAGGTCGACAGGTCGGCGTACTTGATCGCGCCGATGCCGACGTACCGGCCGTTCTCGGCGATCTCCTCCTCCGAGAGGCCCACCTTCCCGGCCTTCTCACGGACCACGGCGGTGGCCCGGTCGACGGCCTCGTCCAGCAGGTCGACCAGCTTCACCGTCTTGCCCTCACGGGTCTTGAACGGCTTGCCGTCGGCGCCGAGGACCGTACCGAACGCCAGCTGGACGGCCTTGACCTCGTCATTGAGCCAGCCGGCCCGCCGCGCGGTCTCGAACACCATCTTGAAGTGCATCGACTGACGGACGTCCACCACGTACAGCAGGGCCCGGGCGTCCAGCTCGCCGACCCGGTTCCGGATCGCCGACAGATCGGTGGCCGCGTAGCCGAAGCCGCCGTTGGACTTCTGGACGATCAGCGGGGTCGGCTCGCCGTCCGGGCCCTTGATGTCGTCGAAGAAGACACAGAGCGCGCCCTCGGAGCGGACCGCGACCCCGGACTCCTCCAGCAGCCGGCAGGTCTCCGCGAGCATGTCGTTGTAACCGGACTCGCCGACGATGTCCTCGTCCGCGATGTCCATGTCCAGCTTGTCGAAGACCGAGTGGAAGTAGATCTTCGACTCGTCGACGAACCGCTGCCACAGGGCGAGCGTCACCGGGTCACCGGCCTGGAGGGCGACCACCCGGTCCCTGGCCCGGGTCTTGAACTCCTCGTCGGTGTCGAAGAGACCCCGGGCGGCCTTGTAGAGCCGGTCCAGGTTCGACATGGCCTCGTCGCCGGAGACCTGGTCGCCACCCGCGTGGTCCAGCTCGTGCGGGTGCTCCTCCAGATACTGGATGAGCATGCCGAACTGGGTGCCCCAGTCGCCGATGTGGTGGCGGCTGATCACCTTCTCGCCGGTGAAGCCGAGGATCTCGACCATCGCGGCGCCGATCACGGCCGACCGCAGATGGCCGACGTGCATCTCCTTGGCGACATTCGGCTGCGCCCAGTCGACGACGGTGGTGCCGGGGTCGGCCGCGTACGGCACGCCGAGGCGCTCGTCGGCGGCGCGGGCGGCCAGCGTGTCGATGATCGCCGCGTCCGTGAGCGTGATGTTCAGGAAGCCGGGCCCGGAGACCTCGACCTCCCGCAGCACCTCGTCACTCTCCGTATCGAGGGCGGCGACGACCCGCTCCGCCAGCTCCCGCGGATTGCCCTTGAGCCGCTTGGCGAGGGCCAGGATGCCGTTCGCCTGGAAATCGGCCCGGTCGCTGCGTCGGAGCAGCGGGTCGGCGGAACCGGCCTCCGGCAGGGCTGCCGAGAGGGCCGTCGCCAGGCGCTGCTGCACATTCGACGCGAGGGAAGGGACCGAGGTCATGGGCTTCCGTTTCTGATTCGGAGGACATTCGGAGGACATTTCGGAGGACCTCCGGAAGAGATCCGGAGGTGCCGCGGGGGAGTGCCGAGTGCCGCGGGGCGCTTCGAAGGGGGGAACCGGGCGTCCCGGGCGGAGCCTCCCGGCTGCCCAGTGTCCCACGCCGCCGTGATCGACTTCGCGCCGATATCGCCGGGCGGGGGACGGGGCCGGCGACCGGGCCGGGGACGGGCGAGGCCGGGCGCGGGCCGGGGGCCGGCCGGGGGCGGTCCCCGGCCCGCGGGCGGGAAAGCGGTGGCGGGCGCGCCGGGATCCCGATGTGATACCGACGGAACGTCGGGGCGGCGGGTTCCGTCTGGGAGAATGGGGGGATCCGGCGTGGGTGTCGCGCGGGCGCCGTCGCGTCCGCCGGGCGGGAAGCCGAAGCGACTCCGGCGCGGCTCCGGCGTGGAAGCCGAATCTGGAAGCACCTGGAAGAAGGACGTAAGGACGTGCCGACCGTGGCTCAGAGCACCACCGAGACCGACTGGGTCTCCCGTTTCGCCGACGAGGTCATCGCGGATTCGGAGCGGCGTGCCCCGGGCAAACGAGTCGTCGTCGCGTCCGGCATCTCCCCCTCGGGCCCGATCCACCTGGGCAATCTTCGCGAGGTCATGACCCCGCACCTGGTCGCGGACGAGATCCGCCGCCGGGGGTACGAGGTCCGGCATCTGATCTCCTGGGACGACTACGACCGCTTCCGCAAGGTGCCGTTCGGCGTCGAGGGCGTCGACGAGACCTGGGCCGAGCACATCGGCCGCCCCCTGACCTCGGTACCCGCGCCGAAGGGCTCCGCGTACCCGAACTGGGCCGAGCACTTCAAGGCGGCGCTGATCGCGTCCCTGGACGAGCTGGGCGTGGTCTACGAGGGCATCAGCCAGACGGAGATGTACACCTCGGGCGCGTACCGCGAGCAGGTCCTGCTGGCGATGCGGCACCGGGCGGACATCGACGAGATCCTCGGCCGCTACCGGACCAGGAAGGGCGCGGGCAAGAAGCCCCCGCAGAAGTCGCAGAAGCCGGTCGACGAGGCCGAGCTGGAGGCCGCCGAGGGCTCCGGCGCGGCCGACGAGGACGACGGCGCGGGGTCGGCGGGCTACTTCCCGTACAAGCCGTACTGCGGTGGCTGCGACCGTGACCTGACGGTCGTCACCGCCTACGACGACGACACCACCGAGCTGACGTACAACTGCTCCGCCTGCGGCTTCACCGAGACGGTCCGGCTCTCCGAGTTCGACCGCGGCAAGCTGGTGTGGAAGGTCGACTGGCCGATGCGCTGGGCGTACGAGGGCGTGGTCTTCGAGCCCTCCGGCGTGGACCACAGCTCGCCCGGCTCGTCCTTCCAGGTCGGCGAGTTCATCTGCCCGCTGTTCGGCTGGGAGCGCCCGATCGGCCCGATGTACGCCTTCGTCGGCATCAGCGGCATGGCGAAGATGTCGTCGTCGAAGGGCGGTGTCCCGACGCCCGCCGACGCGCTGAAGATCATGGAGGCGCCGCTGCTGCGCTGGCTGTACGCGCGCCGCCGCCCCAACCAGTCGTTCAAGATCGCCTTTGATCAGGAGATCCAGCGGCTGTACGACGAGTGGGACAAGCTGGCCGCGAAGGTCGCCGACGGCTCGGTGCTGCCCGCGGACGCGGCGGCGTACGGCCGGGCGGTACGGACCGCGGAGGGCGACCTCCCGGTCACGCCGCGCCCGATGCCGTACCGGACCCTGGCGTCCGTCGTGGACATCACCGGCGGCCATGACGAGCAGACGATCCGCATCCTGAGCGAGCTGGACCCGGCGAACCCGGTGGGGTCGCTGGACGAGGTCAGGCCGCGTCTCGACCGGGCCGAGAACTGGATCACGACCCAGGTCCCGGCGGACGCGCGGACCGTGGTCCGCGACGCGCCGGACACCGAGCTGCTGGCGTCGCTGGACGACGAGGCCCGCCGGTCGCTGGAGCTGCTGCTGGAGGGGCTCGACTCGCACTGGTCCCTGGAGGGTCTGACGACGCTCGTCTACGGCGTGCCGAAGGTGATGGCGGGCCTGGATCCGGAGGCGAAGCCCACCCCGGAGCTGAAGGTGGCGCAGCGGACGTTCTTCGCGCTGCTGTACCGCCTGCTGGTGACCCGGGAGACCGGGCCGCGGCTGCCGACGCTGCTGCTCGCGGTCGGCGCCGACAGGGTGCGCGCGCTGCTCGCCGGGTAGCGGGTCCTGTCAGTGCGCGATGCCGGGGGCCGGGAGGTCCCCGGCATCGGTGCGTCCGGGGCCGTAAATCCGTTGCCGCGGCGCGCGGGGCGGGGGAGAGTCCCCGCATGGACGAAGGACAGGGACGCCGGGGTGTCGAAGCGCTGTTCTCGGGCGGACGGCTGATCGCCGTCCCCCGCAAGACGGCGCGGCGGGCCCAACTGCTGGACCATCTCGCGACGACCCTCTTCACGGTGGGGGAGGAGTACTCCGAGAAGGAGGTCGACGAGCGGCTGGGGCGGGTCCACGAGGACCACGCGGCGCTGCGGCGGTATCTGGTCACCGGTGGGCAACTGACCCGTACCCGGGACGGGTCGGTCTACCGCCGGGCCGCCTGAGGGCGGCCGGCCCCCCGGGGGCTGTTCTGCCCCGAGCCCGGTGATTCGGTGTCCCGGCGCCCGGTGCGTGAGACCGTGGAGCCATGAAGAGCGACGTAGTGCCGATCGCCGGGTGGATCCTCGCGATAGAAGGCGCACTCGGGACGTTCGGTCTCGTCCGCGGCCATGAACCGTGGGGCTTCCTCGACCTGTTGTGGGATCTGTCGGTCGGGGTCTATGTCGCCCTGCTGGTCGTGGGAGTGGTCACGGCGGGCGCCTGGGAGATCGCGCGCAAGCGGAGCTGAGGCCCGCCCCGGGGCCGCTCCACCGTGTCGTGGGGTTCCGTCACGCGATGTGTTCGGCCTCCAGCTCGGCCTCCATGCGCTGACGGAACGCGGGCATCGCCTGGCGCAGCAGGGCAGCGCCGCGGGGGTGCGTGATGCCCCGCGTGTCCGCCAGGTGTATCGCCAGGACGTCGGCCTTCGGGTAGTCGCCGTGCTCGTGGGCGTAGTCCACGAAGACCGGGTACGCCGCCTCGTAGAACGCCTCGACGTCGGCGGGGGTCGCCTCGTCCGCCGGGGCGTCGCCGTTCGGGTACGGCTGTTCCCGGCCGTCCCGCGCCTCGTGTGTCTCGCGCTCGTCGGGGGCGCCGAGGATCCGGGTCCGGCCGCCGGGGCCCGCCGGGATCAGGATCTGCTGCCCGGTCTCCGGCTGCGGCGCCGCGTCGGCGGATCCGTTGACGGCCTCGTTCACCGGGCCGTTCGCGGGGCCGTTCGCGGGGCCGGGCTCCTGGTAGGCCGGGTCGTAGCCGCCCTCGTACCGCTCGTTCCGGGGGCTCTGCCGGAACCACGGGCTGTTCTCCGGGCCCTCCTGGGCGTACTCCTGGTACTCCTGGAAGCGCTGGTACTCCTCGTACCGCCGGCGCTCGTCCTCCTGGTACTCCCGGTAGGCCGCCTCATCGGCCTCGTCGGCGCCGTAGGGGTCGGCGGGGTGCCCGGCGAACTCGGGGGAGTCATCGGCGTACTCGTCGGCGTACTCGTCGGCGGTCGGCGCCGCGGCGCCCCGCCGGCCGCCGGGGCCGCTGGGTCCACCGCGTTCTGTGCGTTCCGCGCGCTCCCCGGCTCCTCCCGTGTCCGCGTGCCCGGCCGCGCGTCCCGCCGTCTCCTCCGCGCCGTCCCGCGGGTGCCGGTGCGGTTCGTCGGCCGCGGGCTCCGGCTTCTCCAGCGTGACCACCTGCCGGGGGGCCGGCAGCTCGGGCTGCGGCGCGCCGGGCGTCACGGGCGCGGGCGGCAGCAGGACCGGGTCCACCCCCGCCGCGGCGAGACCGGCGGGCGCCGTCTCCGCCAGCGGTACGCCGTACTTGGCCAGCCGCAGCGGCATCAGCGACTCCACCGGGGCCTTGCGCCGCCAGCCGCGCCCGTACCGCGCCTGGAGCCGGGCCTGGTAGATCAGCCGCTCCTGCTCCAACTTGATGACCTGCTCGTACGATCTCAGCTCCCACAGCTTCATCCGCCGCCACAGCTTGAACGTCGGCACCGGCGAGAGCAGCCAGCGGGTCAGCCGGACGCCCTCCATGTGCTTGTCGGCCGTGATGTCGGCGATCCGGCCGATCGCGTGCCGGGCGGCCTCGACCGTGACCACGAACAGGACGGGGATCACGGCGTGCATCCCGACACCGAGCGGATCCGGCCAGGACGCGGCGCCGTTGAAGGCGATGGTGGCGATCGTCAGCAGCCAGGCCGTCTGCCGCAGCATCGGGAAGGGGATGCGCATCCAGGTCAGCAGCAGATCGAGGGCGAGCAGCACGCAGATACCGGCGTCGATACCGATCGGGAAGACGACGGCGAAGTCGCCGAAGCCCTTGCGTTCGGCCAGGTCGCGTACGGCCGCGTAGGAACCGGCGAAGCCGATGGCGGCGATCAGCACCGCCCCCGCCACCACCGTTCCTACGAGTATCCGGTGCGTGCGTGTCAGCTGCATCGCGGCCACCCGCGATCTCCTTCCCCTGAACCCGAGCCCCGGGCCGAAACCCCGGCCGGAACCTTTGGCCGGATCAGGTGCTGGACAAGTGTTCCCGTCCGGCCAGGGGCACAGCGTGGCACATGACAGCGGAGCCCGCGCCCCTCGGGGGAGGCGCGGGCTCCATAGGCGCGGGTGACCGCGCGGTAGCTTCCGGGGAGTCAGCTCCCGGAGGTGGCGGGCTTCTTGGTCCCGCCGTCCGACGGCTTCGACGAGGAAGCGGGCGGATCGGCCTTCTTGTTGGCGGACCCGACCGAGGCCACGGCCTCCTTCGCCGCCTTGAACGCGTCCTTCGTGATGTCCGCGGCCGACGGGGACTTGGCACCCGCCATGCCCGCGCCGTTGTACGTCAGCGTCACCACGACATTGTCGACACGGGCGACGATCGTCGTGTACGCGAAGTCGGCTTCGACCTTGCGCAGGGTGTAGGTCACGGAGGTCGCCTCGTCGCCGAGACCCGTGGTCGCTGCGGTCTTCAGGCCCTTGGCGTCCGCCACGGCCTTGGCCTTGGCGACTTCCTTGCCGTAGCTCTCCACGGCCCGCTGCTCGCCGCTGGCCTTGAGCGCCTCCTCGGAGTCGTACCGCAGCAAGGAGACGTCCAGCCAGCGGTACTGCGTACCCTTCAGGCCGTTGTCGTCGCTGCCCTTCCAGTGGCAGTTGGCGCGGGCCTGGGCGTCCGAGGACTCGCCCGCCTTGCCGGCCTTGGGCGAGGCGCCGGGCACCAGGTCGTTCACCGTGGCCGACCCGATCGCGGAGCAGGCGCCCGGCAGCTTGGCGTAGGTCGCGGGGGCGACGGTCTCCTTGTCCTGCTCGGACTTCTCCGGAGCCGCGCCGCTGCCCTCCGAGCCGCCGCCCCCGGCGGCGGCCGACGAGGAGCTCTTCGCCTCGTCCTTCTTCTTGTCGCCGTCGCCACCGCCGGAGTCCGACGAGCAGCCGGCGACGGCGAGCATCAGCGGGAGGGCCGCGCAGGCGAGTATGCGGGACAGTCGCGGGGCTGATCGGTGCATGGTTCCTTCAGTCGTTGGTCGTACGGTCGCGCCCCGGCTCCGGCCGGGCCCGGGTTCCTGCCACGCCACCGTACGCGGATCGGGCCGTGGCGTGGGCGCCCTGTGGAAGACCGGTGACCCGGCCGGACCGGGGCGCGCCACGCGTCACTCGCTGAACTTCCGTACCAGGTCGCGGGCCACGCTCTGGGCCTTGTCCTGCAGTTCCTTGCCGTCGGGCGGCTCGGCGGCGACGCCGGACTGCTCCACGTACACGACCGTGACGATGACGTTCGATGTGCGGAACACCACGCTCACGGTGCGGCGCTGGGCGGTGGTATCGGTGCCGCGTGCGCTGGTGACGTCGTTCAGGAACGCGGCGTCGCCGAGGTCGTCGAGCACCCGGGGGCCGGGCACTTCCTCCTGCCCCTCGCCCTGCCCCTCGCCCTGTCCTTCGCCTTCGGCGCCGGCCGACGGGCCGGAGGACGACGTGGTGGACGTGGTCGACGTGCTGGGCGGGTTCGCGGTCTGCGCACTCGTACCGGTGGGTGCGCCCGTCGTGGCATTTGTGCCGTTCGCCCCATCTGTTCCATCGGCCGAACCGGACTCGCCCGGTACCTTCAGCGGTACCCCGGCCGCGGTCTGCTTCCCCTCGAACACCTTCTGTGCCTGGGCGTCGTCGCTGACCGCCGCGTCGTAGGAGACGACCCGCTCGAAGTCGAGGCTCAGGGAGCGCGAGGAGTCCGGCGTCTTGGCGTTCCAGGCGCAGCCGACCCGGCGGTCGGTGTCGTACGTGCTCAGGGGCTTGCCCCGGAGCGCCTTCTGCCGCGCTTCGTCGGGCAGCTCGGCGAGCCCCGGCAGCAGGTCCTTGAGGGTGGAATCGCCGATGGAGCCGCACGGTTCGAGGAGGGTGCGGTACTTGCCGGGCGCGGCGGGCACGACGGCTCCGCCGCCCGCCTTGGAGTTCACGGCGCCGGTGGTGGTTCCCTCACCGCCGGTGCAGCCGGTGGCGAGGGCGGCGAGCCCCGCGACGGCCGCGACGGCCGCGACCGTGCGGCCGAAGGTGCCGGAGATGCCGGAGATGCCGGAGGCATACGTCCTGCGTCGCACGGTCCCGGGCTCCTTTCGAACTGGTCGGGCTGGTGGTCGGGGAGCTGTCCGGACTTCCGTCCGGGCCGCTTCCCGCGGGAAAAGCTGTTGCCGCTCCGCGGCGGCCGGTGGACACAATGTCTATCGCACACGAAGTCCGCCGGGCACGGCCGCGGTGCCGGTCCGCCGGACTTCACCGACTTCCGCCGTCCACTGCCGTCCTCTGCCGGGTTTCCCCGCGGGCGGGGGCGCCGGTTTCGCGCTTGACTGATCTTGAGGATATTCCGGGGGACGGGGAGAACGGGGATATATATGTCTTACACCGAGATTCCGGGGGCGAAGGTTCCCATCCGGATGTGGGCGGATCCGGCGGGTGTCGAGGACGTCGCCATGGCCCAGCTGCGCAATGTCGCCACATTGCCGTGGATCAAGGGGCTCGCGGTGATGCCCGACGTCCATTACGGCAAGGGTGCCACGGTGGGGTCGGTGATCGCGATGAAGGACGCGGTCTGCCCGGCGGCGGTCGGGGTCGACATCGGCTGCGGGATGACCGCGGTGAAGTCGTCGCTCACCGCGAACGACCTGCCCGGCGACCTCTCCGGACTGCGGTCGCGGATCGAGCGGGCGATCCCGGTCGGCCGCGGGATGCACGGCGAGCCGGTCGACACCGACCGGGTGTACGGCTTCGGGAACACGGTCTCCCCGGCGGGCTTGGCCGACTTCTGGGACCGCTTCGACCTGGTCGCGGACGAGGTGAAGTTCCGCCGTGAGCGCGCGCTCCAGCAGATGGGCACGCTCGGTTCGGGCAACCACTTCGTCGAGGTCTGCCTCGACGAGGACGGCGCGGTCTGGCTGATGCTGCACTCCGGCTCCCGCAACATCGGCAAGGAACTCGCCGACCACCACATAGGCGTCGCCCGCGACCTGGCGCACAACCAGGGCCTGGTAGACCGCGACCTGGCCGTCTTCCTCGCGAAGACCCCGGAGATGGCGGCGTACCGGAACGACCTCTTCTGGGCGCAGGAGTACGCCAAGTACAACCGCGCGGTCATGATGGGGCTGCTCCAGGAGGTCCTGCGCGCCCAGTTCCGCAAGGCGCGGGTCACCTTCGGCGACGTCATCTCCTGCCACCACAACTATGTGTCGGAGGAGCGGTACGACGGGATGGACCTGCTGGTCACCCGCAAGGGCGCGATCCGTGCGGGCTCCGGCGACTACGGCATCATCCCCGGCTCCATGGGCACCGGTTCGTACATCGTCCGCGGTCTCGGCAACGAGAAGTCCTTCAACTCGGCCTCCCACGGCGCGGGTCGCCGGATGAGCCGCACCCAGGCGCGGAAGCGGTTCTCCACGAAGGACCTGGAGGACCAGACCCGGGGCGTGGAGTGCCGTAAGGACAGCGGAGTGGTCGACGAGATCCCCGGCGCCTACAAGCCGATCGAGCAGGTCATCGAGGCCCAGACGGATCTGGTCGAGGTCGTGGCGAAGCTGAAGCAGGTCGTCTGCGTGAAGGGCTGACGGGGCGGGTCGGGGCGGGTTCCGGGGCGCGGCGAGGTGGGGTCCGCGGTGCCGTCGGACGCGGGCACACGGCGTATACGTTGATGTATACTGCGTGCGTGTCCGATGCCATGATTCGTGTCCCCGCCGAGGTGCGTGACCGGTTGGCGGTCATCGCCGAGTCCCGCGGCATGTCCATTCGTTCCCTGGTCCAGGAGTTCGCAGAGGCCACGCTCACCGATGAGGAGCGCCGGGAGCGAGCCGAACGGGCGCGCGTGTACCTGGCCGAGCACTTCGGGGTCGAAGTGACGGACGAGGAGAGCGCGGCCATGGGGCGTCGGCTCCGTGAGACCTTCGCACGGGCGCCGCGGGATCTGGCCGCGTGATCCAGCACCATCTCCTTCTGGATACTCCGACACTGCTTGCCCTGGCCGGGAACCGTCAGGTCTCGGCGTTGATCCACAGGGCGTATCTCGAGCCGGAGGTGCGCTTGTCCGCGCCGGTTCTGTCCATTCTCCAGGCCGACTTGGAGACCCGGGGCATCGCCGAACACATCGGTGGCCTGGATGTCGTCCACACGGTCGATCTGGACTACCCGGCTCTGCTCGCGGTCGCCCGTATGCACCGGGAAGGCGTACCGATCGGGGTGGCGGCAGCCGTTCACGCGGTCCGTCATCTGCCCGAGTGGGGCGCCGACGGGCTCGTGGCCACGGTCGCGCCCAAGGAGTACGAGGGTTTGAGGGTCCCCGTGCTCGACCTCAACCGCTGACCGCTGACCGCGCCCGTCCTCGGGCGTGGTCAGCCGTCGCGGTGGACCTTCGTGTTGGATGCCTGGGCGCGGGGGCGGACCACCAGGAGGTCGATATTGACGTGGGAGGGGCGGGTGACCGCCCAGGCCACGGTGTCGGCGACGTCCTCGGCGGTCAGCGGGGCCGCGACGCCCGCGTAGACCCGGGCCGCCTTCTCCGTGTCGCCGCGGAAGCGGGTCGTGGCGAACTCGTCCGTCTTCACCATGCCGGGGGCGATCTCGATCACCCGGACCGGGGTGCCGACGATTTCGAGGCGGAGCGTCTCGGCGAGTACGTGCTCCGCGTGCTTGGCGGCCACGTAACCCGCGCCGCCCTCGTAGGTGCCGTGCCCCGCGGTGGAGGTCACGACGACGACCGTGCCGTCGCCGCTCGCGGTGAGGGCGGGCAGCAGCGCCTGGGTGACATGGAGGGTGCCGAGCACATTGACCTCGTACATCCACCGCCAGTCCGCCGGGTCGCCGGCCGCGACCGGCTCCGCGCCGAGCGCACCGCCCGCGTTGTTCACCAGCAGGTCGCAGCGGTCGAGTCCGGCCGCGAAGGCGTTCACGGCGGCGCGGTCGGTGATGTCGAGGGGGTGGGCCGTCGCCCGGTGGCCCGCGGCGGTCAGTTCGGCGGCCAGCTCCGCGATCCGGTCCGCGCGGCGCGCGGTCAGCACCGTGTGGAAGCCCTCGGCGGCGAGCCGGCGCACGGTCGCGGCACCGATCCCGCCGCTGGCGCCGGTGACGACGGCGACGGGGAGGTTCGTGCCGGGCGGACCGGGGGTCTCGGTGGCGGCGGTGGTCGGCACGGCGTTCTCCTCGGGCGATCGGATACGGGGGCGAGTGCGGGTGCGGGGTGCGGGGGCGATTCGGGTACGCGAAGGGGTACGGGCGCCGTCGGCTTTCCGGCGCGTCAGGCCTCGCCGCGCGGGGCGTACATGATCACGGCCATGCCCGTGAGGCAGATCAGCGCGCCGGTCACGTCCCAGCGGTCGGGGCGGTAGCCGTCCGCGACCATGCCCCAGGCGATGGAGCCCGCGACGAAGATCCCGCCGTACGCGGCGAGGATCCGGCCGAACTCCGCGTCCGGCTGGAGGGTGGCGAAGAAGCCGTAGAGCCCCAGGGCGACGACCCCCGCGCCGATCCAGATCCAGCCGCGGTGCTCGCGCACCCCCTGCCAGACGAGCCACGCGCCGCCGATCTCGAAGAGGGCGGCGACGGCGAAGAGCAGGAGGGAACGGGCGACGAGCATGGGCACAGCGTGCCACGGGGGGTGGGGCGGGACGCGCCGGGGCGAGGGATAGCCGCGGAAATTACGGTGCAAAAGGTATTTTTATCGCCATGGATGCGAAGTCGAACGTGTGGCGGCGCCGGTCGCCGCTCGTCGCCGCGGCGGTGCTGCCGCTGCTGCTGTCGCCGTTGACGGGCCTGGCCACGGCCGAGGCGGCGGGACCCCTGCCGATTCCGGTGGAGACCGTGCCCCTGCCCGTTCCGGCCGGACCCCTGCCCGTTCCCGTTCCCGGTCCGGCGCACCTCGTCCCCCGCGGGGGCGACACCGGTGAGCCGGGGGCGGAGGGCCCGGAGGCCGCCGTCTCACCCCTCGCCGACGTGGCCCACCACGGGCATGTCACGCTCACCCCCGACGGGCGGCTCAGCGTCACCGTCGAGTCCCGCAGCCATGGGCCGGAGAGCCTGGCGAACTCCACCTTCAAGCTGGGTTTCTCCACCCGCTTCGCCCGTGACCAGCAGCTTCCCGCCACCTGTGTCTGGGGCTCCGACCGGGTGGTCCTCTGCTCCACCGGCCCCCTGCGGGTCGGCGGCGCGGCCCACCGCGTCACCCTCGACCTGGTGGCATCCGGCACCCCCGACGAGGTCCTCGTCGAGATCGGCACGTACTGGAACGGTGGCGCGCAGGACCGCAACCTCCGCAACCACCACCACGAGATCCTCGCCCCGGCGACGGGCGACCCGTACGTCTTCTGACGTCAGGGCCTCCGTCGAACCTCGGCCCAACCTCCGTCGGGCTTCCGTCGGGCCTCCGTCAGGACCTCGTACCGGACCCGAACTCCGCCACGGCCGCGTCAACGATGCCCACCAGCCGGGCGTGGTGCGCGCCGCGCCAGTAGACACGGGAGCAGACGGAGCACTGCGCGAAGACGTCGTACGTCCGCCGCGTGCCCTGCTCCAGCCGCTCGCCCACCGTGTCCTTGTCCGCCTTCACCAGCGGCCCGTTGCACGCGGTGCAGCGGGTCCACGGCGCCAGCTCGGGGGCGAACCGCCCCAGGACGTCCCGCACCTGGTCGTCCGGTTGGTCGCTGTAGACGAACGCCCCCGCCCAGATCTCCCGTCTGCGCAGCAGCCCCCGGTCGCGGGAGAGCAGCACCCGCCGCTCCCGCGCGGAGAGCGCCGCGAGCGCCGGGTCCCCGATGTCCTCGCTCTCGTACGCCACGTCCACGCCCAGCAGCCGCAGCCGCCGCGCCAGGGTCCCCAGATGGACGTCGAGCAGAAACCGCAGCGGCGCGCCGGGCACCGGCTGCGGGCGCTCATGGCCCAGCACTTCGACGCTCTCGCCCGCCTTCGGGATATGCGAGACGGCGACCGGCCGGCCGTCGACGACCAGCCGTCCGGCCTCCGTCAGTGGCACGCCCAGCGACTCGACGACGTGCCCGAGGGTGGAGGAGCCGTCGGTCACCAGCTCCGCGGGCCCTTCGCGGTGCACAGGAGGGACGAAGAGCCGCAGCTCGGGGGCGATGTCGATCTGGATACGGGGTCCGTTCACGCCGTCAGGATGCCACCCGGTCCCGGGCGGGAGCACCCGGGTTATCCACCCGCGCCGCCCGTCCCGCCCGTCCCGCCCGCGTCACCCGCGTCACCGGTCCTGCCCGTCCCGCCCCCTTCTCCCGGCTCCGCGGCCTCTCCGGGACGCAGATCCAGCCGCCACTCGTTCGATCTGATCGGATTCCCCGGCGGGTACTCCAGCCCGACCTCTCCCCGCAGCTCGAACCCCGTCTTCCGGCACACCGCGTTCGACGCCCCGTTCGTCACCTTGGGGTACGCGTACAGATAGCGGTGCCGGCCCGCCGCCCGCGCCACCGCTATCACCGCGCGGGTCGCCGCCGCCGCGATGCCCCGGCCCTGGAACGGTGTGAGGACCCCCCAGCCCGCCTCGTACGCCGCCAGGCCCTCCGACACCGACTCCTGCTCCCACAAGCCGACGGTCCCCACCCGCTCGCCGGTCTCCGCGAGCACGATCGCGTACATCCGCCCCGTCCCCTCCGGATCGGCGCTCAGCTCCACATAGCGGCGGTGCCGCGACAGCAGCTTCTCCTCCGACTCGGGCCCGCCCAACTCCGTCATCAGCTCCGGCGCGTTGGCCGCCCGGAGCAGGCCGAGATCGGACTCCGACCACAGTTCGATCCGTACCCCGACTCCCTCGATCCCCTTCTGCGTCTCCATGAGAGGCAGGCTAGAACGAGGGTCTGACATCGCCCGTCCGCCGCGCTTCCCGGACGCCGCCCCGTCGCCCGGAGCCGTCACCCGCGCCCCTCCTTCCCCGTCCCCTTCCCCGACCCGTTCCCCTTCCGCAGCACCTCGATCACGCTGCCGTAGCTGTCCTGGCCGTGGCCCCCGGCCACGGCCTCCGCCATCACCGTCTTCAGCAGCTCCGGCAGCCGGTTGTCCACCCCCCGCTCCGCGCCCGCGTGCAGCCAGTGGTCGACGACCGCGAGCTGTACGTCGACGGTGGCGTCGTCGCCCGGGTAGGCGCCCGCGTCCACCTGGCCCGCGTACCGCCGGACGAAGTTGTTGACCGTCCCCAGCCAGCGGATCGCGACCTCGGTGAAGTCCACCGCCCGGGTGCCCTCGGCGCCGACGACCGCCGTGCCGTGCAGCCAGCCGGTCATGGTGGCCCACATCAGGCCGAGCAGACTCACGTCGTACAGGGCGGCGAGTCCGGGCTCGGCGCCCAGGTACAGCGGATCGCCGAGCACCTCCAGCACGGGCCGGTGGGCGTCGAACACGGCCCGGTCGCCGCTGTACAGGAACATCACGTCCGAGGTGCCCACCCCGGGCGGCGTCGTCATGATCGCGCCGTCGAGATAGTCGACGCCGTGCGTCCGGGCCCACTCCACGGCCTCGTCCGCCTGCTCCGGAGCCCCGGTCGTCAGATTGACCAGCGCCCTCCCCTCCAGCGCGCCGAGCGCCGGGCCGAGGGCCCCGTACAGCGCCGGGTAGTCGAGGACGACCGAGACCACCAGCGGACTGGCGGCGACGGCCTCCGCCACCGATCCGGCGAGCACCGCGCCCTTCGCGACGAGCGGTGCGGCCTTCTCCGGGGTGCGGTTCCACACGGTGGTCGGATGGCCCGCGGCCAGCAGCGCCGCGGCGATCGCCGACCCCATCTGGCCGAGGCCCAGGACGGTGACGGCGGGCCGCGCGGCGGAGGCCGCTTCGAACTCGGCTGACATGGCTGTTCCCATCTTCAACGCTGCATACGGCTATGACCTGCGGTTTCGCAAGCTGTTGAGCAGCTGTGTCCCACTGTCGCGCCCCGCCGCGCGCGCCGACAGTGACAGTGGTGACGGCCGGCGCCAAATTCCTGCCACCCGTCCGGTCACAGCACTAGCCTTCGGGATATGAGCGCTGGTTCCGTCGCCGTCGTCGTCCCCGAACAGTTCGGCGTCCCGTCCTGGGACCTCTACGAACTGAGCATCCCGTGCACCGTCTTCGGCAAGCCGCAGGCCGATCTCGCCGACCCCTGGTACGAGCTGAGGCTCTGCGGAACCGGGGAGACCGGGCCGGACGCGGACGCGTCGGCCGGCTTCCGGATCCGTACCGCCTACGGGCTCGACGGGCTGATCGGCGCCGACACCGTCGTCATCCCGTCCGTCCCCGACGCCTGTGTCGACGGCGACGAACCGGTCTCCCCGGCCCTGGTCGAGGCGTTGCGCGCGGCCCACGAGGCCGGGGCGCGGATGGTCTCCCTCTGCAACGGCGCCTTCGCGCTCGCCGCCGCCGGACTGCTGGACGGCCGCCGCGCCACCTGCCACTGGATGCACACCGCGCGGCTCGCGGCGCGCCATCCCCGGGTCGAGGTCGACGACTCGGTGCTGTACGTGGACGACGGCGACGTCCTGACCAGCGCCGGGCTCAGCGCCGGACTCGACCTCTGTCTCCATCTGGTCCGCCGCGACCTCGGCGCCCGGATCGCGAACCAGCTGGCCCGCCGCATGGTGGTCCCGGCCCACCGTCCCGGCGGGCAGGCCCAGTTCATCGATCTGCCGCTGCCCCCGGAGGACGACGAGGGGCTCGCCCCGGTACTCGACTGGGTACGGGAGAACCTCGACCGCCCTCTGACGGTCGTCGCCATGGCGCGCCGGGCCGCGATGAGCCAGCGCACCTTCTACCGCCGTCTCCAGGCCGCCACCGGCACCACCCCGCTCCAGTGGCTGCTGGCCCAGCGGCTGGGCCGGGCGCGGGTCCTGCTGGAATCCACCGATCTGCCGATCGAGAAGGTCGGCGAGCTGAGCGGTCTGGGCACGGCGAACAACCTCCGCCACCACTTCCTGCGCCATGTCGGCGTCACCCCCGGCGACTACCGCCGCGCCTTCCCCCGTACGACGCGCCCGGCCTTCGCCCCCGCGCCGCTGAACTGACCCTCCGGGCCGTACCTCCGGGCCGTATCTCCGCCGGAGTCTCCGCTATTCCATCTTGCTAAGTACCGGTAGTCAGCGTTACGTTGTACCGGTACTCAACAGCGCTTACTAGCGCGGAGGGGAGGTATTCCATGTCCAAGCTGCTGACGGAGATGCTCAAGGGCACGCTGGAGGGCGTCATCCTCGCGTCCCTGGCCGGCCGGCCCGCGTACGGCTACGAGATCACGGCACGGCTGCGGGAGCAGGGCTTCTCGGAGATCGCCGAAGGAACCATCTACGCACTGCTCATCCGGATGGAGAAACGCGGTCTCGTCGACGTGGAGAAGGTGCCGTCGGAGAAGGGGCCGCCGCGCAAGGTGCACTCACTCAACGCGGCGGGGCGGGAGTACCTCGAAGAGTTCTGGGCGACCTGGAACTTCCTCACGGAACGACTGGAACAACTACGTGAAGGGGAGGGCGATTAGCCATGTCCGATACCGAGAAGTCCGGGCTGTTATCGAAGGTGTTCGGGCCCAAGAAGCGCTGGAGGGCGTACCGGGTCCGGGTCAGGGCGCTCCCCGGGAGCCACCGGGCGGCGGCCGAGGCGGTCGAGCGCTATCTGATGCACTTCGTACCGGTCGACGAGGCCGCCAGTGCATCGATGCTCGAAGACCTCGCCGAGCTGTTCGAGCAGGCCGCGGCGGACGGGACGCCGGTCCGCGGCGTCGTCGGGGACGACCCGGTGGAGTTCGCCGAGACGTTCGCCCCGAACTACACGGACGGCGGCTACGTCCCCGCCCGTGCCAGGAAGCAGCTCATCGACGCCGTCCGGGCCGCCGAGGCCGCCGACGCCGCCACCGGGACCGACGACCGCGCACAGGGAGACTCGTAATGGGAAACAGCGGCAACGGCTTCTCCGCGGCGGGACTGCGCAGGCTGCGCGAGGTACTGGAACGGCATGTGGAGTCCGGGCGGATACCCGGACTCGTCGCCCTGGTCGCCCTGGGTGACGAGACCCATGTCGAAGCCATCGGGACGACGCGCCACGACGGCGGCGCCCCGATGCGCCGCGACACGATCTTCCGGATGGCGTCCACGACCAAGCCGGTCGCGGTGGCGGCCGTGATGGTGCTGCTCGACGAGTGCCGGCTGCGACTCGACGAGCCGGTGGACCGCTGGCTGCCCGAACTCGCCGACCGGCAGGTGCTGAAGCGGCCCGACGGCCCGCTCGACGACACCGTGCCGGCGCGTCGCCCGATCACCGTACGGGACCTGCTCACCTCCACGAGCGGGCTCGGTATGGATATGACGGCGCCCGGCACCCCCATCATGGGCGCGCTCTTCGAACACGGGGTCTACGGCCAGGAGGACGGCTGGCTCCTGCCCGGCCACGCGCCGGACGAGTGGCTGCGCCGCCTCGGCGGGCTGCCGCTCCTGCGCCAGCCCGGTGAGCGCTGGCTGTACAACGTCAGCGACGACGTGCTCGGCGTCCTGGTCGCCAGGGTCACCGGCCTGTCGTTCGAGACGTTTCTGCGTGAACGCGTCTTCGAGCCGCTGGGCATGACCGACACCGGATTCCATGTGCCCGCCGACAAGATCGACCGGCTGCCGCCCCTCTACGCCCCCGATCCGGTGACCGGGGAGTTCACCGTGGCGGACAAGGTCGAAGGGGGACACCACAGCACACCTCCGGCGTTCCCGTCCGGGGGCGGCGGACTCGACTCCACCGTCGACGACTACCACGCCTACTTCCGGATGCTGCTCGACCACGGGCTGCACCGGGGCCGGCGGATCCTGTCCCGTCCCGCCGTCGAGCTGATGACCACCAATCGCCTCACCCCCGAACAGCTCGCGGCACGGGAGGCATTCGGCCGCGACGCCGTTCATCTCGCGCACGGCCTGGGACAGCACGGCGGCTGGGGCTTCGGGATGGCGGTACGCACCCACCGCGGCGACTACGCGCCCGTCGGACAGTTCGGCTGGGACGGCGGAAGCGGTACCACCGTGTACGCCGACCCGGAGAACCAGCTCGTCGGCATGCTGCTCACCCAGACCGGAATGTCCACCCCGGACTCCCCGCGGGCCATCCACGACTTCTGGACGACCCTCTACCAGGCGATCGAGGACTGACCCCGGCCCGCGCAGCCGGGAACGCGGCCCGGCGGCCGGGTGTCAGGGCCAGACCAGGCAGTACGGCTGGTGGCCCGCCTCGTGCAGGCGGTGGCTGAAGTCCTGCCACTCGTGGAGCAGTTGGTAGACGTTGAACGCGTCGCGCGGGCCGCCCCGGTCCGGGACCGTGGACCAGATGAAGGCCGCCGCGCCGACCGACTCCTCGCCGACGCCGCGCAGCGGGTCGACGACGGTCATCGGGAGCTTGACGACGGCGTAGTCGGGGTGGAGCACGACCAGCTCCAGCGGGGGGACCTTGTGCAGCGGCATGCCTTCTATGCCCGTCAGAACCATCGCGGCTATCGTCTCGGGCTTGATCTTGCTGAAGAGGCCGCCCATGCCCAGCTCGTCGCCGCCCAGCTGCTCGGGGCGCATCGAGATCGGCACGCGGGCCGCGGTCGCGCCGTCGGGTGCGCCGAAGTATTTGTACGTCACCCCCACGCGGGCGCTCCTGCCTGACATGGCGTCCGCGTCGAAGGCGTTCGCACGTGCGTTCGTATCGGCGTGCGAGGCGGGGTCGGGGCGCCGCGCGTCGCCCGCGCCACCGCGCCGGTGTCTGCCCCGTCCGGCGGGCTCGGGACCCGGGTCGCCGGTCCCCTCGCCCAGTCCGCCACCGCGATACATATCTCCACCCGACCACTCGCCGGCCCCGCCGTGCAACCCGATCATCGTGACAGTTGCCTCCCCCTTGGGCGAACGGTGAAACACCTGTCCGCGAGGAACGGCAGGGGCCTCTGACACCATGGATTCCATGAGTCTTCCCTGTGTGGCCCCAGTTTCGCAGATGCGAGGAGGCTGACGCCGTTTCGTAATACGAGGAGAACACCCTCCTCGCTCATCCGTGGCCGAGATCAACCGCCCGACGGGCCCCCGGCCGCCCCCACCCTCGAATCGCAGATCAGGACAGAGTGGCCAAAGTGTCGTATCCATACGAAGCCCCAGTCTCCCAGGCGCTGTTCGACCGCGCCTCCGCCGTCACGCCCGGCGGTGTCAACTCCCCCGTGCGCGCCTTCCGGGCCGTGGGCGGTACGCCCCGGTTCATGGTGTCCGGCTCCGGGCCGTATCTGACCGACGCGGACGGACGGGAGTACGTCGACCTCGTCTGCTCCTGGGGACCGATGATTCTCGGCCACTCCCACCCCGAGGTCCTGGCGGCCGTCCAGGCGGCCGCGGCCCGGGGAACGTCCTTCGGTACGCCGGGGGAGGGCGAGGTCGCGCTCGCCGAGGAGATCGTCGCCCGGATCGCCCCCGTCGAGCAGGTGCGGCTGGTCTCCTCCGGGACCGAGGCCACCATGTCCGCGATCCGGCTGGCCCGCGGCTTCACCGGCCGCGCCAAGGTGATCAAGTTCGCCGGCTGCTACCACGGGCACGTCGACGCGCTGCTGGCCGCCGCCGGGTCCGGGGTCGCCACCTTCGGGCTCCCCGACACCCCGGGCGTCACCGGCGCGCAGGCCGGGGAGACCGTCGTCCTGCCCTACAACGACCTCGAAGCGGTACGGAACGCCTTCGCCGCCCACCCCGGCGAGATCGCCTGTGTGATCACCGAGGCGTCCCCGGGCAATATGGGCGTCGTCCCGCCGCTGCCCGGCTTCAACCAGGGCCTGAAGGACCTCTGCGGCGAGCACGGCGCGCTCTTCGTCTCCGACGAGGTCATGACCGGTTTCCGGACCAGCCGCGCGGGCTGGTTCGGCGTCGACGGCGTCACCCCCGACCTGATGACCTTCGGCAAGGTCATGGGCGGCGGCTTCCCGGCCGCCGCGTTCGGCGGGCGCGCCGATGTGATGGGCCACCTCGCCCCCGCGGGGCCCGTCTACCAGGCCGGAACCCTCTCCGGTAACCCGGTCGCGACCGCCGCCGGGCTCGCGCAGCTCCGGCTCCTCGACGACGCCGCGTACGAGAAGGTGGACGCGGTCTCCGCCGCGATCCAGGGCCTGGTCACCGAGGCCCTCACCAAGGAGGGCGTGGCCCACCGGCTCCAGACCGCGAGCAATATGTTCTCCGTCTTCTTCACCTCCGACGAGGTGCGGAACTACGACGACGCGAAGCGGCAGGAAGCCTTCCGCTTCAATGCCTTCTTCCACGCGATGCTCGCGGACGGCGTCTACCTCCCGCCGTCCGCCTTCGAGTCCTGGTTCGTCTCCACCGCCCACGACGACCGGGCCGTCGAGCGGATCGCCGCCGCCCTGCCCGCCGCCGCCCGCGCCGCAGCCGCCGCCGGAGCCGCGGCATGAGCGGGCAGGACCGGAGCGCCGAGCCGGGCGCGGGCACGGAGCCGGGCGCGGGCACGAACGCAGGTACCGGCCCGAGCGCCGACCGGAGCGCCGACCGGACTGTCGTCCATGTGCTGCGGCACGGCGAGGTCGAGAACCCCGAAGGCATCCTGTACGGCCGTCGCCCCGGCTACCACCTCTCCGAGCTGGGCCGCCGGATGGCCGACATGGTCGCGGACGCCCTCGCCGGGCGCGACATCACCTATGTCGTCTCCTCCCCGCTGGAGCGCGCCCAGGAGACCGCCGCGCCCGTCGCCAGAAGCCACGGCCTGGCCGTCGCCACCGACGACCGGCTCATCGAGGCCGGGAACGTCTTCGAGGGCAAGACCTTCGGCGTCGGCGACGGAGCCCTGCGCAAGCCCGGCAACTGGCGCCATCTCACCAACCCGTTCCGTCCCTCCTGGGGCGAGCCCTATGTCGACCAGGTCGTCCGGATGATGGGCGCGCTGGACACCGCCCGCGACGCGGCCCGGGGCCATGAGGCCGTCTGCGTCAGCCACCAGCTGCCGATCTGGATGGTCCGCAGCTATGTGGAACACCGGCGGCTCTGGCACGACCCACGCCGCCGGCAGTGCACCCTCGCGTCGCTGACCTCGTTCACCTACGAGGGCGACCGGATCGTCTCCGTCGCGTACACGGAACCGGCGCTCGACCTCGTACCGGAACATCTGCGGGCCGGGGCGAAGCCGGTGAAGGGGAAGTCGAAGGCGTTCGGCGCCTGAGCCGTGAGCCCGGGGCGGACCGCGGGCCCCGGACCGGGACCGGTAACAGGCCCCGGCGTGCCGGGCGACGGAATCGGAGCCGTAACGGTTCCCCGTTCCCCTGCTGTTTCCCGATAATTACGCGATCTTTTCAAGACCGTTGTCCCGCCCGCCGTTTACCCGCCGGGCCGGGTGCGCGCCCATGTGCACCCGGCCCGGCTTCGTACACCCATCGCATATACGTCGGATTTCCGGGAACCCGCCCGTCCGATCCCCCCTCTCCATGCACACGGGGACGAAAGCGGATGGGAAAGATTGATATGCGTGACATCAGCCGGCGGGGACTTCTGGGCACGGGCCTTTCCGTGGCCGCGACGGCGGGACTCGCGGGCGCGCTGAGCGGCTGCGGCGGCCGGGACGGCGGCGCCGAGAGCAGGAACGGCGCCGTCACCGGGGAAGCCGGCCGTACGAAAGGCACTCCTTCGCCCTCGACCCGGCCCGAACGGCCGATCGGCGACGGTTCGACCGCCGATACCGGACCCCAGCCGAACCAGCCCGCCGCCCCCACCCGGCTGCGGTCCGGCGAGGCCCCGCCCCAATTCGTGGTCTTCTCCTGGGACGGCGCCGGGGACGTCGGCGACGGACTCTTCCCCCGCTTTCTCAAGATCGCGAAAGAACACGACGCCGCGATGACCTTCTTCCTCTCCGGCATATATCTGCTGCCGGAATCGAAGAAGAATCTCTACCGGCCGCCGAACAATCGCGTCGGCGCCTCCGACATCGGCTATCTCACCGACGCCCACATCAAGGACACCCTGAAGTGGCTGCGGCAGGCATGGCTCGACGGCCATGAGATAGGCACCCACTTCAACGGCCATTTCTGCGGCGAGGGATCCCGCTCCGTGGCCCGCTGGACCCCCGCCGACTGGGAGAACGAGATAGAGCAGGCCGTGGGCTTCGTCACCAAGTGGCGCACCCACACCGGCTGGACCGACGTCGACCCGCTCCCCTTCGACTACACCAAGGAACTCGTCGGCGGACGCACCCCCTGCCTCCTGGGCCAGGACCGGCTGCTGCCCACCGCGAAGAAGCTCGGCTGGCGGTACGACGCCAGCTCGCCCGGCGGCCGCCAGACCTGGCCCGACAAGCGCAAGGGCGTCTGGGACCTGCCCCTCCAGTCCCTGCCCTTCCCGGGCCGCGGCTTCGAGGTGCTCTCCATGGACTACAACTTCATGGTCAACCAGTCCGGCTTCTCGTCCAAGGGCGTCACCTCCAAGCGCCCCGGCTGGCGCAAGCAGGCCACCGGCGCCTATCTCAAGGGCTTCGAACGCGCCTACACCGGCAACCGCGCGCCCCTCTTCATCGGCAACCACTTCGAACAGTGGAACGGCGGCATCTATATGGACGCCGTCGAGGACGCGATCAAGGGCATGGCCGGGAAGAAGGACGTCCGCCTGGTCTCCTTCCGGCAGTTCTGCGACTGGCTCGACGCCCAGGACCCGAAGATCCTCGCGAAGCTCCGCACCCTCGATGTCGGACAGGCCCCCACCGGGGGCTGGAACACTTTCCTTAAGGCGGTCTGACAAAGGGCGCCCGCCGTCCAATGGGTCGCTTCCGGGCACCGAGGGGGTGCCCGGAAGATCGCCGAATGCGCCATGCGAAACTTTTCACATGAGCCACAGTCGTGCGCATCGCGCCGCCCTCACGGCCGCCCTGGCGGCGGCCGGGGCGCTCACCCTGTCCGCATGCACGGACGGGGGCACGTCCGGCGGCGGCGGCCAGACGAACTTCGTCAGCAGCAACAGCGGTATTTCCACCGTCGCCAAGGCGGACCGCAAGGCCGTGGGCGAGATCGCGGGCGAGACCCTCGAAGGCGAAGCCCTCGACGTCGCCGACCTCAAGGGGAAGGTCGTCGTCATCAATGTCTGGGGTTCGTGGTGCCCGCCCTGCCGGGCCGAAGCCCCGGCCCTGGTCGAGGTAGCCGCCGACACCAAGGCCAGTGGTGTCGAATTCGTCGGACTCAACGTCCGCGATCGCGAGAAGGGCCCCGCGATCGAGTTCGAGAAGGACTACAAGGTCAGCTACCCCAGCATCTACGACCCCGCGGGCAAACTGATCATCAGTGGTTTCCCCAAGGGGACGCTCAATCCGCAGGCCATTCCCTCCACGGTCGTCCTCGACCGGGACGGAAAGATCGCGGCCCGATACCTCGGTGGACTCTCCGAGAAGCAGCTCCGCTCGATGATCGACCCCGTGATCGCGGAGAAGTGATCGCGTGATGTACGCGGAGCAGGCGGCCGTGCTCGCCTCGGCCGACCTCGACACCACCGTGCGGAGCGGCGCGCTGCTGCTCGCCGTACCGCTGGCGATCCTCGGTGGTCTGGTCTCCTTCTTCTCCCCGTGCGTCCTGCCGCTGGTCCCCGGTTATCTCTCGTACGTCACCGGTACCGGCGGCACCGACCTGGCGGACGCCCGGCGCGGCCGGATGCTGGCCGGCGCGAGCCTCTTCGTCCTCGGTTTCTCCGCCGTCTTCGTCTCCGGCGGCGCGCTCTTCGGCTACTTCGGCGCGACGCTCATGGAGAACCAGGAGACGCTGACCCGGATCCTCGGTGTGGTCATGGTGGTGATGGGCGCCTTCTACATGGGCGGTATGCCCTGGCTCAGCCGCCGCGAGTTCCGGTTCCACACCCGCCCGGCCACCGGCCTGGTGGGCGCGCCGATACTGGGCGCGCTGTTCGGCGTCGGCTGGACGCCCTGCATCGGCCCCACGCTCTCGGCGGCGATGTCACTCGCCGCGGACCAGGGGAGCGCGGGGCGCGGTGCCGCACTGACCTTCGCCTACTGCGTCGGCCTCGGACTGCCCTTCATCCTCACCGCCCTCGCCTTCCGCAAGGCGCTCGGCGCGTTCGCCTGGGTGAAGAAGCACTACGTCTGGGTCCTGCGGATCGGCGGCATCATGATGATCGCGACCGGGGTGCTCATGCTCACCGGCGTCTGGGACACGATGATGCAGCAGGTACAGGTCTGGACGAGCGATTTCACGGTAGGGATCTGACCCCATGAGCAACACCCACACCGACTCCGACACCGGCGTCCATGACCGGGACCGGGACCGGGAGCAGGCGGAGGCCCGCCGGGAGGCGGAGGCCGGGGCACAGCTCTCCACCGCCCCCCGGGAGGAGAGCCCGACCGCCGTCGGCGGCCCCACCCTCGGTGTCATCGGCTGGGCCCGCTGGTTCTGGCGCCAGCTCACCTCCATGCGGGTCGCCCTGATCCTGCTCTTCCTGCTCTCCCTCGCGTCGATCCCCGGGTCCCTGATCCCGCAGCGGATGGTCGACGACCTGAAGGTGAAGACGTGGAAGGAGGAGAACGAGTTCTGGGCGCCGGCCTTCGAGAAGCTCCAGCTCTTCGACGTCTACAGCTCGGTCTGGTTCTCCGCGATCTACATCCTGCTGTTCGTGTCCCTGATCGGCTGCATCCTGCCGCGCTCCTGGCAGTTCGTCGGCCAGCTCCGCTCCCGGCCGCCGGGTGCCCCCGGCCGGCTGAACCGGATGCCCGCGTACACGACCTGGCGTACGGACGCCGATCCCGAGCGGGTCCGTGAGGCCGCCGTCGCCCTCCTCAAGAAGCGCCGCTTCCGGGTCCATGTGGTCAAGAACGCCGTGGCCGCGGAGAAGGGCTACCTCCGCGAGGCCGGGAACCTGATCTTCCATGTCTCCTTGATCGTGATGCTGGTCGCCTTCGCCGCGGGCCAGCTCTTCAAGTCCGAGGGCGGCAAGCTGATCGTCGAGGGCGACGGCTTCGCGAACACGCTCACGCAGTACGACGACTTCCGCTCGGGCGGCCTGTACGACAACGAGAACCTCGACCCGTTCTGGTTCGACCTCAAGAGCTTCGACGCCACCTACGAGCGCAGCGGCCCGCAGAAGGGCACCGCCCGTACCTTCGAGGCGAAGGTCGTCTACGGCAAGTCCGGCGAGGAGGGCCGCGAGCATGTCATCGAGGTCAACAAGCCGCTGAACGTCGACGGTACGAAGGTCCATCTGCTGTCGCACGGTTACGCGCCCGTCGTCACGGTCCGCGACGGCCGCGGCAAGATCGTCTACGACAAGGTCGCCGTACCGATGCTGCCGGTCGACGGCAACATCACCTCCTCCGGCGCGGTCAAGGTCATGGACGGCTACCGCGACAAGAACGGCAAGAAGGAGCAGCTCGCCTTCAAGGCGTGGTTCGTGCCGACCTTCGGCAGCGACGGCAAGCACGGCGGCGGCGACACCCCGCTGGGCGGCCCGATGTTCTCCACGTACCCCGGCCTCGACTTCCCCGTCCTCGCGCTCAACGCCTACCGCGGCAGCCTCGGCGTCGACTCCGGTCTGCCGCAGAACGTGTACCAGCTCGACACCCGCAAGCTGACCCAGTTCAAGGACGACAAGGGCGAGATCTTCAAGGCCCTGCTGATGCCGGGCGAGACGATGACGCTGCCCGACGGCGCGGGCTCGATCACCTTCGAGGAGGAGATCAAGGAGTGGGCCAGCTTCCAGATCTCCGAGCAGCCCGGCAACGGCTGGGCGCTGGCGGGCGGTATCGCCGCGATCGTCGGCCTGGCCGCGTCGCTCTTCATCCAGCGCCGCCGGGTGTGGGTCCGCGCGGTCACTGGACCGGACGAGGTCACCGTGATCGAGATGGCGGGCCTGGGCCGCAGCGAGTCGGCGAAGCTCCCGGAGGAGCTGGGCGAACTGGCGGCGCTGCTGCACGACGAGGCGGGAACGGCGGACGAACGCGCCGACGACGCGGAGACCACGCCGGGGAACACCCCCGGGGACGAAACCGCGCCCGGCGGCGAGGAGAATGACCCGGAACCGCCCGCCGAAGACTCGGCACCGAAGCCGCAGTCGAAGCCGCGATCCACGTCGAAGTCCGACGATCCCGACGACCCCCAAGAACCCGCAGTAACTGCCGAAGGGGCTGAGAAGTGAATCTCGCCGCCGCGACGAACGAGACCCTCGCCGAGTACAGCAACAACCTCATCTACTCCGCGATGGCCGTCTACACCCTGGCCTTCCTGGCGCATATCGCCGAGTGGACCTTCGGCAGCCGCAGCAAAGTCGGCCGTACCGCGGCGGCACTGACCGCGACCTCCGGATCGGCGTCGGCGAAGGCCCCCGCCGTCACCGTCCGCGGCAAGGAGGGCGGCACCGCCGTCCTCGACAAGCCCAAGGTCGTCACGCGCTCCGCCACGGGCACCCGCGACGTCCCGGACGGCCCCGGCGCGGCCGGCGGCACCGAGAAGGGCGACCTGTACGGCCGTATCGCGGTCGCCCTCACGGTCGTCGCCTGGGCCCTCCAGGCGGCGGGCGTCGTCACCCGCGCGTTCTCGGTGGAGCGGGTGCCGTGGGGCAATATGTACGAGTTCTCGATCACGCTCGGCGCGGTCGTCGTGGGCGCCTACCTGGCCCTCCTGGCCGCGAAGAAGAACGTCCGCTGGCTCGGCCTCCTCCTGACCGGCACGATCCTGACGGACCTCGGCCTGGCCGTGAAGGTCTTCTACACCGAGAGCGACCAGCTGGTCCCGGCGCTGGACTCGTACTGGCTGATCATCCACGTCTCCACGGCCATCTTCTGCGGCGCGGTCTTCTACATCGGCGCCGCGGGCTCGATCGTCTACCTCTTCCGCGACTCCTACGAGTCCAAGCTGGCCCGCGGCGACAAGCCGAGCGCCTTCGCCTCCTCGGTCCTCGAACGCATGCCGTCGGCCGCGACGCTCGACAAGTTCGCCTACCGCGTCAACGCGGCGGTCTTCCCCCTCTGGACCTTCACGATCATCGCCGGCGCCATCTGGGCCGGCGACGCCTGGGGCCGCTACTGGGGCTGGGACCCCAAGGAGGTCTGGTCCTTCATCACCTGGGTCGCGTACGCCTGCTACCTCCACGCCCGAGCGACGGCCGGCTGGAAGGGCCGCAAGGCCGCGATCCTGGGCCTGATCGCGTTCGCGTGCTGGCTGTGGAACTACTACGGCGTCAACATGTTCGTCCAGGGCCTGCACTCGTACGCGTAGGAGACCTTCGGCTTCCCGAAAGCCCGCGCCGCGACATCCGCGACGCGGGCTTTTCGCGAGCTTCGACTACGTGGGAGCGCCTTCGTGATGCAGCCACATCCGCGCCCGTTCATCCAGCTCGACGGCGGGCCGGGCACCGCGGGCGTGGAACTGTGCAAGGTCCGTGCGCATGCTCCGTACAGCCTTGACGATTTGGGACGACCGGACCCCGGTCATGGCGTCGAGCGCTCCTTGCCAGGTGGAACACGCCTGCTCGATCCTGCCCTGGCTCAGTTGGGCGTGGCCTTCGAAAGTGGCTGACAGCGCCGCGACCCGCTGATGGTGTGCCGTGCTCCACCGGCGCCGGGCGGCGGCATAGTGAGCCTCGGCAGCCGAGTGATCGCCGATGCGGACGTTGATCGCGGCCCGGTGGTAATCCACAGTGGAGGCCGGGAAACCCCAGTTTCTCGCCCATCCGGTGATGTCCGCCACCTCGCCGGTGGCGGCGAGTTCACGGGCGCGGTCCGCTTCTCGTAACGCCTCGGCCCCTTGCTGGGAAGCGGCGAGCGCGCGGGCGCGGCAGCTGACGAAGAGGGCTTGGGTGGAAGGGTCCGTTCCACGGCTCAGCCGGAGTGCGGCGTCTGCCAGGCCGAGAACGTGTTCGGGGCGACGGTTGTCCATGCCGTGGTGCGCGAGGATCCGCAGGACGTATGCCTGATCGAGCGGGGTCGACCGGCGGGCCAGGCCGAATGCCTGTAGGTAGTAGCGCTGGGCGAGCCCGTGTTCACCCGCGTCGAAGGCTTTCCACCCCGCGAGATAGGCCAGGGCCCCGGCTGCGGAGTACATCTGTCGGTGCAATGCCTCGGACTGCCACCGTGCCCGACACAGACGGGCGACGTCATCCATGAGGTACTGCACGACGGTGTTGCGCCCGGACTGACCACCATGGCGCTCGTCGATCCTGGTGAACAGCGCCACCATGTCCCGTACAGTCGCGATTTCCGCGGCCCCGGCGATACCCCCGCCGAGGGCCCGCTCTGTCCGTGCCTTCATCTCCCCGGCCACGCCGAGGGGAAGGGCCGCGCCTGCCACGGAGTATGCGGATGTGGTGAGGAAGCTGCGTCGCTCGATGTCGGCCCTCCCGAGGTCCCCCAGCGTCTCCACCGGGTCACTGTCGACGGTAAGCCCGATATCGGCCGGGTCGGAAGAGGGGGCGCCGGACAGGCCGAGATCGTACGGGGTGAGGGCCCGTCCGAGTTTCCGGCTGAGGGCCTCGCACAGATACCGGGCGGTCGCGGGGGCGGGGGGCGTTCCGCCTACCCAGTAGGACACCGTCGACCTGCTGGTACGCAGGGTGTTGTCGCCCGCCGCGACGGCTACGCGTACGACGGCGCGGGCGACCGCGTCGTAGGTGAGTCCTGACTCCTCAATCGCCTGCGCCAAGCGCAGGTTGCGTGACCGACTCATGACCGTACGTTAAACCCGTTGGCGCCGTATGGGTTCGCCAATCAACACATTCAACACATCGCCCTGCCGCACTCGATGCCTGTGCGGCCTGTGGGCACGTTCACTGATTGTCGTTCCCCCGTTCCCAGTGCGGCTTCATTCACCGGCTGGGCCAAGGCCCGCGCATTCCGCTCGGGGACCGGGAGTCACCCGACACAAACGCCCCGCCAGGCCGTGTCACGACGACCCGCCGGGGCTGAGACCAACCAGCTTGCTAAGGAGCTGATCGGCCCTATGCGCGATGCTATCGCCCGCCTGTTCGCCCGCCTCGTGTCCGTCTTACGTACCCCTGAAGCCCACCAGCAGCCGGCTCCCTGCCCGCCGCCGGTCAGCCCGTGGGCCCGGCCGTGGACCAGCCCGACGAAGGACCAGGCGCAGGCCATTCTCTGGGCCCGCGACGAGGCTGAGCAGACGCTCCAACTGCCCCGTGTCATCGCCCGCCCCACCTTGCCTCGACGGCGGATCTACATTGCATACCGCGGCGTACCTCTCCCCGAGCCCGTCCCCGTGCTGACCACCCGGCCGTCACCGGGGTGGGGGTGGTTGCGGTGATGCTGGAGAGCCTGCTCGCCCCGCCCCCGCCGCCGCGTACCGAGGTGTGCTGCGTCTGCGGACGGCTGACGACGACACCCGTGGAGGTCGGATACGTGGAACGGGCCAGCGGGCCCGGCCGGGTGCAGTACGTGTGCCCGCAGGACGTGGTGAGCCGGGTACCCGGCCCCGTACCGGGGGAGCTCCGATGACCGAACTCCCCCGCTTCCACGGGCGCGTCGTCCCCTGGGTCACCCCCTGGTCCGGCGCGCCGAATCTGGCCGAGCCCCTGCGGCTCGCCCCGCACGGGCGAGGTATCGCCTACGCGGACGAGTCGGTGTACGACCGAACCGACGACGGCGTACTGCTCGCCCGGGGACGGGGCCGGCGCGCCACCGACGCGGCCGGACACCCGCTGTTCGAGCAGATGGACCCGCGCCGTCAGCGACGGGCGACCGACCGCCTGCTGTGCCAGGTCTGCGGGCACCGGCCGCCACCGCACCGCGAAGGGCTGCTGTGGGTGCTGGCCGACGACGCGGGACGCCTCCCGGAGGGCGAGTCGACCGTCACCCCGCCGGTCTGCCCGCCGTGCGCGGCGCTCGCCGTCGAGCAGTGCCCGACCCTCGCCCGGGGGCACATCGCCGTACGGGTCCGCTACCCCCGCCCCTGGGGGTATGCGGGCATCCTCCACCGCCCGGACCTCTCCCAGCCGCACGGCCTACGCTCTGGGGACGACCCGATCCGGCTCCCGTACGGAGACCCCCGCCTGCCGTGGCTCCTGGTCGACCACGCCGTCACCCGACTGACCGGCTGTACGCTCGCCGCTTTGAACGTGCGAGGTGCGCCGTGAACTCCGTAGCGCTCGCCGTGATCACCCACCAGGACCGGGTACTCCTCGTCCGCCGCAGAGAGCCCGAGGGCCGTCTCCTGTGGCAGTTCCCCGGCGGCAAAGCAGAGCCGGGCGAAACCCCGGACACGACAGCCGCCCGAGAGACCCGGGAGGAGACGGGCCTGACGGTCGTACCAAGTGCGGTCCTGGGCGAGCGGCACCACCCCGAGACCGGACGCCACCTCATCTACCTCGCCTGCGCCGTAGTACGCGGCACAGACACGACCGCCAGAGTCACGGCGCCCCGGGAAATCGACGCCGCCGTCTGGGCGTCGTACGACGACCTCGACCGCCACATACCGCATGGCGTATTCGCGCCGGTCCGGCGCTATCTCCAGTGCAGTGCAAAGCCACCTATCAAGAAGGAATCCGCCATGATCGACATCCCGCCTCCGAGGACACAGACCCTCGCCCCTACTGCCACGACGGCTAGCTCGTCTACGTCGCATACGCATACCGCCCGCCGAGCCGTCCAGCCGGGGATGGCCGACTGCAAGCACCAGTGGGTGGGCTGGAGTGGCAAGATGCGCTGCCGCCTGTGCGGAGCCACACAACAGCAGTAGAACAGACCACAACTGGGGGCGACCCGTTTGCGGGTCGTCCCCGCCCACGTCAAGGAGCGCGATGATCGACCGAATCGGATGGGATGGATTATCGCCGGGCCTGCGGGCGCGGATCGAGGAGTATGTAGGGGCCGTATACGACGCGGTGACCGTGGCCGACGGGCTCAACTGCCGACTCGCGGCGACAGTGACCACCGAACGACATGGCGAGCTCTTTCTCAAAGGCGTGCCCGACGAAGCAACGGACGAGGCTGCCGCGCTTCACCGTGAGGCCCTGCTGAACCCCGCCGTCACAGGCATCGGGCCCAGGCTGCGACATGACATTCGCACGGACGGATGGCGCGTCCTCGTCTTCGAATGGATCGACGGGCGCCACGCCGAACTCGGGCCCAACAGCGGGGATCTGGACGCCGTCCGGAACGTACTGGACCAGATGCGGGGACTTCGGCCACCGACCGGAGTCGCCGTCCCGCCGCTCACCGAGAGATTCGCCGGTTTCCTCGGACCGGGAGACGCGGAACTCCTCGCCGGAGAAGCCCTGCTGCACACCGATACCAATCCGCACAACATCCTCGTCACGGACCCGGGCCAGTCTGAGACGACACGGCGCGCGTACGTCGTGGACTGGGCCATGCCCGCGACCGGACCCGACTGGATCGACGCCGCGTACACCGCCGTACGGCTCATGGAATGCGACCAGCCGCCCCACACCGCCCTCGGCTGGCTCGCGACCGTCCCGGCCTGGCAGGCCGCCGACCCCGCCGCCGTCCGGGCCTTCGTGAACACCGTCTGCCGACACTGGACCGCCGTTGCCGGAGAACAGGGGTCCGGGTGGAGCAACGAGTGCTATCGGCAGCTTCTGCCCGAGTTCACCCTTTCTTGAACAGGTCCCACCACGCACGATGGCCCCGGCGGGACTTCTACCGGGAGCATCGCTGGGACCTCGCCCGCGGGCGCGGGGACGCCGCCGCCTCGGTGACGAACGCCTCGAACTGGTCGGGACCACCCCCGCGGTCGCGGGGACGACTTGGCGAGGGCGTAAGCGTGGAGGTCGGGGTCGGGACCACCCCCGCGGGCGCGGGGACGACTCCCGCGCCGACCTCCAGGTCGGCGATCTGCTGGGACCACCCCCGCGGGTGCGGGGACGACTCGCGGAGCGCGGCGCCGGCGGACTCCCAGGGGGGACCACCCCCGCGGGCGCGGGGACGACGGCGGTGCCCTGTGGGTACGGCTGCTGAGCATCGGACCACCCCCGCGGGCGCGGGGACGACCCGGGGCTGGGCCGCGTTGGAGAGCCCGGCCTAGGACCACCCCCGCGGGCGCGGGGACGACCGGTGGCGTCGGACAGGGAGGTGTCAGTCACGAGGACCACCCCCGCGGGCGCGGGGACGACTGGGTAGCTACAGCGTCCAGCAGTGGCGGAAGAGGACCACCCCCGCGGGCGCGGGGACGACTGCGGCCCGGGTGCGGGGGGCGCCTCGACGAACGGACCACCCCCGCGGGCGCGGGGACGACGGGACAGGGTGGGCCACGGCGGCTCCCAGTGGTGGACCACCCCCGCGGGCGCGGGGACGACGCATGCGTAGCGGTGGCTGACCCGGACCTGTTCGGACCACCCCCGCGGGCGCGGGGACGACAACGACGACGACGGCGACGCCCAGGGCGTCGGCGGACCACCCCCGCGGGCGCGGGGACGACGCTTGTTGACCTGCGGGTCTTTCAGCGATCAGCGTGTGTTTCATTTAGTTGGCACGAGAGGCCAAGCGCGCACTTTGCGTGCGACGGCGCCGAGCCGGGCACGGGCTTCCACGATCGAGTAGGTCGTCTCCGCCATGCGCATCACCGTACAGAAGTGCCCACTTTCGCATGGCGCTTTCGTACGCCCCGCCGATAGTTCGTGCGACGGGTCGGTCAGCAGAGTCGAGTCGATGCCAGGCTCACCCAATGGCAAGGTCTCCCTTCTCGTAGTCGACCCGAAGGCGGGGGCAATTCACGGTCGGCGGAGGGGCTGCGGTCAGTCACCGCCGCAGCTCGAGTAGTCGCCTGTCCTGTCGTCCGGGAGGCCACTCGGTTTGCCATCGCTCTGTCGGCCGGTCCCGTACCAGATCAACCCGGCTACCACGGCGAACCCCGTGAGCCCGATACTCCACAACGCGGACGTCGAGGGCGCATGCCCCTGCGCCCACTCGAGAATCCCGCCGCCGATAAGGGCTGCGAGGAAGCCGCTCTCGGGCGCGAAGAGCATGACGACGAGCAGGCGTTCCTTGACCGATGACACCTCTACGACCCCCTCGGTTGCTTCGGCGCCGGATCAGTCTGGCACCCGTGCCGGCGCCAAGTCACGTGCCGAGCCGGGCACGGGCTTCCACGATCGAGTATCCCGTCCCCGTCATTCACCATCGAACTGGTCGGCGGCAAGCCGCCGGGTGCGGTGCCAGTCCAAGGCGTGGCCGAGACGCGGTCGGTGACCCATCGCTGCGGGCCACAGAGCCGTGGCCGTCTACAACGATCCGCATGGCAGCTCGTACCCGATTGTGGTGCTTGGATGGACCGTTGTCCTGTTCTGGCGAGGAGATGCGCTGTGCCCCTGGTGTCTGTCGTGATGCCCGTGTACAACTCGGCGACCACCCTTGGGGCCGCCGTCCGGTCGGTGCTTACCCAGACCCACAGTGATCTGGAGCTGCTGGTCACCGACGACCAGTCCTCCGACGGCTCCATGGACCTGCTCCGGGAGTTCGCCGGGCAGGACGAGCGCGTCCTGCCGGAGTCGGCGCCTGAACGGGGCGGTGCGGGCCGGGCCCGCAACCTGGCGATCGAGCGGGCCCGCGGGGACTACATCGCCTTTCTCGACTCCGACGACATGTGGCTTCCGGAGAAGACCGCGAAACAGCTCGCCTTCGCCGCGGAAGGTGATGCGCCCCTGACGTTCACCTCGTATTTCAAGATGGACGCCGACTACGACGGCGAGAGCACCGGCTGGGTCCCGAACGGGCGAGTGGTCCGTGCGCGGGAGCATGTGGACTATCGCGCGATGCTGGTCCGGGACCACATCGGTGCTCTCACCGCCATGTACGACCGCACTGTTCTGGGCACGAGGCTGATGCCGGAGATGCTCAAGCGCCAGGATTACGCCCTCTGGCTGTCGATCATGCGGGACGGCGCCGAAGCCCGGGGACTGGCCGAGCCGCTTGCGGTGTACCGGGCCCACCAGACGGGATCACTGTCCTCCAACAAGCTCTCGCTCGTTCAATACAACTGGGCCCTATACCGCGAGCACGAACATCTGTCGCTCCCGGGGGCGACGCGGGCACTGGCCGGCGCCGCGTGGCAATCGCTGCGCAACTCGCGCATCTAGCTCTTCACCCCGGGCGGCTGGGACGGAGCGCCATGGCGTACAGCACTCCTCCCAGGACGAAGAAGCCGTCCACGAACCGCATCGTCCCGCTGAGGCCGTGCTCCAGGAGGCCCGTCGCGCGTGACAGGTCGTCGGCGATCGCGATTCCGTCCCGGCCGAGGGGCACATCCACCCCGGCGCGCAGCCGTCTCCCCCATACGGCGGAGACCTCCGGACTCCGTGGCTTGATCCGGCCGTTCTGAACCGGCGTGGTGTCGGGGCGCGGGGTCCGGCCCTACTCTGGACCACCGCGTGACCTTCCGGCGGATGTGAGGAGCACCGATGCGCGCCACAGATCTGACCTGGTTCAAGAGCAGCTACAGCAAAAGCGGCGGTCACGGTGACTGTGTCGAAGTCGCCCTGACCTGGCAGAAGTCCAGCTACAGCAGCAGCGGCTCCGGTGAGAACTGCGTCGAGGTCGCCGCCTGCCCGGCCACCGTGCACATCCGCGATTCCAAGGTCGCGGACGGGCCCCTGCTCGACCTCGGCCCGGGCGCCTGGGCCGACTTCATCGGGTGGGCCTGAGCTGCCGCCACGGGCCTGAACTGTTGTCATCGGCGGGGCCGATGGGCCCATCGGCAGGACGCCGCGGCAGGCGCTCGATCCCCGGGCCGGACGGTTCTAACGTCGCCGTATGACCAGTGAACAGACCGGCGCGGTCCAGCTGACCGCGGCCATGGTGATCTCCGGGACCATCGGGGTCTTCGTCGTCGAGTCGACGGCGTCACCCTCCACCGTCGTCCTCTTCCGGTGCCTCTTCGGGGCGCTCGCCCTCGGCGGATACGCCCTCGTCCGCGGGTACTTCCGCGATCACGGGTTCACCCGGCGCACCCTCGGGCTCGCCGCGCTCGGTGGGGTGCTGATCGTGCTGAACTGGGTGTTCCTGTTCTCCGCCTATGAGAACAGCTCGATATCCCTGGCCACCGTCGTCTACCACACCCAGCCGTTCTTCCTGGTACTGCTGGGGGCCGTGGTGCTGCGGGAGCGGCTGACCCGGGGGCAGCTCGGGTGGTTGGGTGCCGCCTTCGCCGGGCTCGTGCTGGTGTCCGGGGTCGGTCCCGGCGACACCGCGTCGCTCGCCGGGATCGGGTTCGCCCTGCTCGCCGCTCTCCTCTACGCCGCGTCGACCCTGATCACCAAGCAGGTCAGCGGGGTCAGACCGCATCTCGTCGCACTCGTCCAGGTGCTGGTCGGGCTGCCGTTGCTGCTGCCGATCGCCGAACTCGCCGAGGTGAACGGGCTCGGGGCGGGCTGGGCGTGGCTGGTGGGGCTCGGGTTGCTGCACACCGGGGTGATGTACGTCCTGATGTACGCGGCCTATCAGCGGCTGTCCACCGCGAAGATCGCCGTACTCGCCTTCGTCTACCCGGCCGTGGCCCTGGTCGTCGACTGGGCTGTGTACGGGCACCACATCGGGCTGCTCCAGGCCCTCGGGCTGCCGCTGATCGTCGCCGCGAGCCTCCGCGTCACCCGACGCCCTCCAGCGGCCCCGGCCCCGGCCGCGACTCCGACTCCTGCTCCCGTACCAGCCGCAGCGTCTCGTCGATGAAGAGCCGGACATGGCGCGGCAGCCGCATCCCCTCCCGCCACGCGACCTGCGTGTACAGCCGGAACGGCGGCTCCCAGGGCAGGGCCACCAGCGACCCGGCGGCCAGTTCGGCGCGGACCGCCACCCGGGGGAGCAGGGCCACCGCGAGACCGGCGGCCACCCCCTGCTTGGTCGCCTCCAGGGTGCCGTACTCGCGGAACGGCGGGGTCGTCCCGGACTCGCGGCGCAGCTCCGCCTCGAAGAGGTCGCGGTACGGGCAGCCGGGCTCGGTGCCCAGGAGCTGTTCGCCCACCAGGCCGGCCGTGGTCAGCGTCGCGGCCCCGGCCAGATGGTGGCGGGGCGCGGCCACCAGGACCAGCGCCTCCTCGGTGAGGATCTCCGTACGGAGCCCCGGATGCGTGGTCGCGGGGTCCATGAGGAAGCCGATGTCGTATCCGCCGTTGAGCACCGCCCGGCGGGTCTCGTCGCCGAGGGCGGGGCGCAGGGAGAGGCGTACCGCCGGATAGCGGTGGTGGAAGAGTTCGAGCAGCGGCGGCAGCCGATAGGACGTCAGCGACTCCATCGTGCCGACCGTCAGCACGCCCTCGGGCTCCCCGGTCTCCGCGACGGCCGCCCGCGCCTCGTCGTGGAGGTCGATGATCCGGCGGGCGTACGGCAGCAGCCGCTCACCGGCCCCGGTGAGCCGGATCCGCCCGCCGAGCCGGTCGAAGAGCTGGACGCCGAGATCGGCTTCGAGGGCCCGGATCTGTGCGGTCACACTGGACTGGGCGTACCGCAGCTCGGTCGCCGCGGCGGTGAAGCCGAGGAGTTCCGCGACCTTCGCGAAGGTCACCAGGAGACGTAGCTCCACGGGCCGCTCCTACTTCTCCTTGTCGTCCTTGCCGTCGTTCTTCTTGTCGTCCTTCTTGTCGTCTTCCGTGGGCTCGGCCGGGTTCTCCCGCTCCCGCTTCGACTCGTCGCCCAGCGACTTCAGGAAGTCCGGATTGTCGTCCGGCGCGACCCAGCCACCACCGCGACGGCCCCCGCCGGAGAAGGCGCCGCCTCCGCCTCCGCCGCCGTACGCCGGGGTCCGGCGCGGGCGGCCCGCGACGAACCAGGCGATCGGGCCGAGCAGTACCTCGCCGAAGAGCAGCACGATGAAGACCCATGCCAGCTTGGGGAGGTGCCGTACTTCCTTCTCCGGGGTGTTCAGCACATCGATGAAGGCATAGATCCACAGCGCCAGGACCAGAAGGAACGGCAGATACCGGAGCATGGTGGTTACGGTCCCCCAAGGAGAGGCTGCGGGGCGCGGGCGGGCACCCGGTGACGTGGCCAGGGTAGCCGGTACCGGATACTGGGGCCCATGGCATACGAGGATCTTCGTACCCTGCTCAGGGCCCTGGAGCGCGAGGGAGACCTCACGCGTATCAAGGTCGAGGTCGACCCGCATCTGGAGGTCGGTGAGATCGTCGACCGGGTCAACAAGGCCGGCGGTCCCGCGCTCCTCTTCGAGAACGTCCGCGGCTCGTCGATGCCGCTGGCGATGAATGTCTTCGGTACCGACCGGCGGCTGCTGAAGGCGCTCGGGCTGAAGTCGTACACCGAGATCAGCGACAAGATCGGCGGGCTGCTGAAGCCGGAGCTCCCGCACGGCTTCGTCGGGGTGCGCGAGGCGTTCGGCAAGCTCGGCTCGATGGTCCACGTACCGCCGAAGAAGGTGAAGGACGCCCCCGTGCAGGAGGTCGTCCTCCAGGGTGACGACGTCGATCTCGATCAGCTGCCGGCGCTCTTCACCTGGCCCGAGGACGGCGGCTCGTTCTTCAATCTGGGCCTGACGCATACGAAGCATCCGGAGACGGGGGTACGGAACCTCGGGCTCTACCGGCTCCAGCGGCACGACCGCCGGACCATCGGTATGCACTGGCAGATCCACAAGGACTCCGCGAACCACTACCAGGTCGCGGCCCGGCGGGGCGAGCGGCTGCCCGTCGCCATCGCCTTCGGCTGCCCGCCGGCGGTGACGTACGCCTCCACCGCGCCGCTGCCCGGCGACATCGACGAGTACCTGTTCGCCGGGTTCGTCCAGGGCAAGCGGATCGAGATGGTCGACTGCAAGACCGTGCCGTTGCAGGTGCCCGCCCAGGCGGAGGTCGTCATCGAGGGGTGGCTGGAGCCGGGGAAGATGCTCCCCGAGGGCCCCTTCGGCGACCACACCGGTTTCTATACGCCGCAGGAGGACTTCCCGGCGCTGACCATCGACTGCGTCACCATGCGGAAGCGTCCGCTGCTCCAGTCGATCGTGGTCGGCCGGCCGCCGACGGAGGACGGGCCGCTGGGCCGGGCCACCGAGCGGTTCTTCCTGCCGCTGCTGAAGATCATCGTGCCGGACATCGTGGACTACCACCTGCCGGAGGCGGGCGGCTTCCACAACTGCGCGATCGTCTCCATCGACAAGCGGTACCCCAAGCACGCGCAGAAGGTGATGTCCGCGATCTGGGGCGCCCACATGATGTCCCTGACGAAGCTGATCATCGTGGTGGACAAGGACTGCGACGTCCACGATCTGCACGAGGTCGCCTGGCGGGCGTTCGGGAACACCGACTACGCCCGGGACCTGACCGTGGTCGAGGGTCCGGTGGACCATCTGGACCACGCCTCCTACCAGCAGTTCTGGGGCGGCAAGGCGGGGATCGACGCCACCACGAAGTGGCCCGAGGAGGGGTACACCCGCGGCTGGCCCAACATGGTCGAGTCCGACCCCGACACCGCGGCGCTGGTGGACCGGCGCTGGAAGGAGTACGGCCTGTGACGGCGGCGGACTCCGCCGCCGGGGCCGGGGCGGCCGCGGGGGCCGCCGGAGCCGGGGTTCCCGGGGCCGCCGGTCCCGTCGCGCCCGCCGGGAACAAGGTCAAGGCGTTTCTGCGGCTGGTGATGATCGAGCACTCGGTCTTCGCCCTGCCGTTCGCCTATATCGCCGCCCTGACCGCGATGTACCAGGTGGACAAGAGCGTCCACTGGACCGAGCTGCTGATCGTCACGGTCGCCATGGTCGGCCTGCGGACCTTCGCCATGGCCTGCAACCGGATCATCGACCGCGAGATCGACGCCCGCAACCCGCGCACCGCGGGCCGCGAACTGGTCACGGGGGCGGTGAGCGTACGGTCCGCGTGGACCGGCGCGCTGATCGCGCTGGCCGTCTTCCTGGGCGCCGCCGCGGCGCTGAACCCGCTCTGTCTCGCGCTGGCCCCGGTCGCCGTCGTCCCGATGGTGGTCTATCCGTACGGGAAGAGGTTCACGAACTTCCCGCACGCCATCCTCGGTCTGGCCCAGGCCATGGGACCGATCGGCGCCTGGCTCGCGGTGACCGGCGCCTGGTCGTGGGACGCCGTGATCCTCGGCCTCGCGGTCGGCGTCTGGATCGGCGGCTTCGACCTGATCTTCGCCACCCAGGACGTCACCGCCGACCGGGCGGACGGTGTGAAGTCCGTCCCGGCCCGCTTCGGCGTCCCGGCCGCCCTCCACGGCGCCCGGGTCTGCCACGCGATCACCACGGCGCTGCTGGTCTGGTACGGGCTGGCGACGGACGCGGGCGCGTTCTTCTGGGTGGGTCTGGCGATCGTGGTGGGCGCGTTCGGCTACGAGCACACCATCGTCCGGCCGCACGACCTCTCCCGGCTGAACCGGGCGTTCTTCACGGTCAATGGGTTTATCGGAATTACCCTCTTCGTGTGTGCTCTGCTCGATCTGGTGGTGCGCGGTCTGACCGTGTAGCTAGCCTCCGGCCTACCATCGAGGGCAGGACACGGGAGGTGTTGTCATGGTGACGTCGGAGACCGATCGCCTGCACTCGCAGCTCAGCCGGTTCGAGGACATGTTCCCCGGCTATCGGACAGAGATTGTCGAGGGCAACATCGTGATGAGTCCCGTACGGGCGTTCCACAACGAGACGATCGTGCGTCTGTGGATGCTGCTGGAGCCACAGCTAGCGGCGGAATGGGCCCTGGTCAGCGATGTCGCGATGCCGTTCACCGAGGAGAACGAGTTCTGCCCCGATCTCGCCGTGATTCCCACGGAGGAGAAGAACCGCAACCTCGCCGTGTACTCCGCGGATCTGGTCGAGCTGGTGATGGAGGTCGTCTCACCGAGCAGCGCCCGCAACGATTACGAGGTCAAGGACCGCCAGTACGCGGCCAGGGGCATCGGCCACTACCTGATCTTCAATCCGCTCAAGGGCGAGCTGACCATCCGCTGGAACCCGGGCCCCGACGGCTACCGGGGCAGCGACACCCTTCCGTACGGGGAACAGATCACCGTCGGGACGTCGCTCGGCAAGCTGGCGTTCGACACCTCGGTGCTCCCGGTCGACCCCGGGAAGTGACCGGGCTCCCCCACGGGGGACGGTCTCTGCCGGCACCCCCCTGACCGCGCCCTGAGGACGGTGGAACCCGTCGGGCGGGCGCCGGATAGGCTCCCCGTGTGGAGCCAGTACGAGACGAACCCCGCGACGACGGCGACGAGGCGAGCGCGTCCGCGCGGGAAGGCGTACGGCGGCCCTGGGTCGTGGGGGTGTCGGGCGCGTCCGGGACGCCGTTCGCCGCCGCCGTGCTGCGGGGGCTGATCGACGCGGGCGAGAGCGTCGACCTCGTGGTGTCGCGGGCCTCGCGGCTCACCCTGCTCGACGAGACCGGGATCTCCTTCCGCGACGCGCGCTGGCGGGACGATCTGACGGAGTGGCTGGGCCGGGGGGCCGACGGGCGGCCGGGGACGTACCGGGTCGAACTCGGTGACCTGCGGTACTGGAACGCCGGGGATCTCGCGGCCGGGCCGTCCTCGGGGTCGTACCCCGCGAAAGGCATGCTGATCGTGCCCGCGTCGACCGCCGCCGTCGCCGGGGTGGCGCTCGGGCTCTCCAAGGACCTCCTCCAGCGGGTGGCGAGCGTGACGCTCAAGGAGCGGCGGCCCCTGGTCGTCGCCGTACGCGAGACACCGCTCAACGGGCAGACGCTCCGTCATCTCGTCACCCTCGACCAGGCCGGGGCCGTCGTCCTGCCCGCTTCGCCCGCGTTCTACGCCGGGGCGACGCACATCCAGGACCTGGTGGACTTCGTCGCCGGGCGGGTGCTCGACGCCGTGGGGGTGCCGCACACCCTCTACCGGCGGTGGGAGGGCGAGATCGGCGCGGGCGCCAAGAAGGCGGAGGACACGGGCGACGGGGGCGAGGGGGCGCGCTGAGCGGGGCCCTTCCGGGCCCGGCGGTCGGCGGCGGGGGATTCGTACAGGCATCAGTACCGGTATCCACACCGGACCCGTACCGACAGACTTTTTCGGGGATCGCAGGGACAAATCCCTGGATGCCTTAGTTTCATTCTGATACTCACTGGACTGCTGAATAATGGAAGGCTCCAGGTTTATGGACGCGGTGGACAGGCAGCTCATCCAGGCCCTACGCGAGAACGGCAGGGCCTCCTACGCCGAGCTGGGACGGCTCGTCGGGCTCTCCGGGCCCAGCGTCACCGACCGGATCAACCGGCTGGAGGCGGCGGGTGTCATCACCGGCTACCGCGCCACCGTCGACGCCGCTTCCCTCGGGCTCGGTGTCACCGCCCTGATCGGCATCTCCCTCTCCGACGCCGCCGACCACGAGGACGTGGCCCGCAGGCTCCGCGATCTGGACGAGATCGAGGACTGCTGGTTCATCGCGGGCGACGACTCGTACATGCTCAAGGTCCGGGCCAACGACGTCGACGGCCTGGAGAAGACCATCCGCCGGCTGAGCGGCACCCGGGGCGTCTCCAGGACCCGTACGACGATCGTCCTCTCCACCAAGTGGGAGAACCGGGTCGGCGATCTGCCCGCCCAGGACTGACGGGGACGCCACCCGGGCGGCGGGGGCACTCCCGCCCGCCGGTGGCGGGCCAAGTACCGTGGACGGGGCCCGATGGACGAGGCTCGACGGACGAGGAAAGTGGGAGGCGGGCGCATGGACGCTGGGCTCAAGCGCGAGCTGGAGGAGAAGGTCCTGGCCGGTGAGCGGCTGACCCGTGAGGACGGGATCGCGCTCTACGACTCGGACGACCTCGCCTGGCTCGGCGGCCTCGCGCACGAGGTCCGCACCCGCAAGAACGGTGACGTCGTCCACTTCAACGTCAACCGCCACCTCAATATGACGAATGTGTGCACCGCGTCCTGCGCGTACTGCTCCTTCCAGCGGAAGCCGGGCGAGAAGGACGCGTACACGATGCGGATCGAGGAAGCCGTCCGCCTCGCCAAGGCGATGGAGAACGAGAACCTCACCGAGCTGCACATCGTCAACGGGCTCCACCCCAATCTGCCGTGGCGCTACTACCCCCGGTCGCTCTCCGCCCTCAAGGAGGCGCTGCCGAACGTCTCCCTCAAGGCGTTCACCGCCACCGAGATCCACCATTTCGAGACGATCTCGGGCATGTCGGCGTCCGAGATCCTCGACGAGCTGATCGAGGCCGGACTGGAATCGCTCACCGGCGGCGGCGCGGAGATCTTCGACTGGGAGATCCGGCAGCACATCGTCGACCACAAGACCCACTGGGAGGACTGGTCGCGCATCCACCGGCTCGCGCACAGCAAGGGGCTCAAGACCCCGAGCACGATGCTGTACGGACACATCGAGGAGCCCAGGCACCGCGTCGACCACGTCCTGCGGCTGCGTGAGCTGCAGGACGAGACCGGCGGCTTCCAGGTCTTCATCCCGCTGCGCTACCAGCACGACTTCGTCGACATGAAGGACGGCAAGGTCCGCAACAAGCTTCAGGCGCGGACGACGATGGCGACCGGCGCCGAGGCGCTGAAGACCTTCGCCGTCTCCCGGCTGCTCTTCGACAATGTGCCGCACGTCAAGGTGTTCTGGGTGATGCACGGAGTGCAGACCGCCCAGCTCGCGCTCCAGCACGGCGCCGACGACATGGACGGCTCGGTGGTCGAGTACAAGATCACCCACGACGCCGACAACTACGGCACGCCGAACAAGCTGACCCGCGACGATCTGCTGGAGCTGATCCGGGACGCCGGTTTCCGGCCGGTCGAGCGGAACACGCGCTACGAGATCATCCGCGAGTACCCGGGCCCCGAGGCGGACCGGCGCGAGTCGCCGCAGCCCATGCGGGTCTGAGCGGGAGCGACGGCACAGTGACTCTGACGTACACCCTCGACCCCGTCGTCGACCCGGCGCTCCGGGACGGTGTGCTGCGGCTCTGGGCCGATGTCAGCAACGCGGGCGGCGCGGTCGGTTTCGTACCGCCCGTCACGGTGGACGACATCCGTCCCGAGCTGGTGCGCCAGCTCGCCGCCCTGGCCGATGGGCGGTCCCGGCTGCTCGTCGGCCATGACGCGGAGGGACGGGTCGCGGCCACCGCGTTCCTCACCTTCAACAGCCATCGGCTGATGACGCACTGGATCTGGCTCTACACCGTCATGGTCCACCCCGACCGGCAGGGACGCGGCGACGGACGCGGTCTTATGGCGGCGGCCGAGCGGGCGGCCCGGGGATTCGAGGGGATCGAGGCGATCCGGCTCGGCTGCCGGGGCGGACTCGGACTGGAGCGGTTCTACGCGTCCTGCGGCTACCAGGAGGTCGGGCGGGTGCCCGACGCGATCCGGGTGGCCCACGGCGACTACCGCGACGACATCACGATGCTGCTGCCACTGCGGCACGCGTAGCCGCCGTTTGGATCGATTTCGGCGCATGCTTCACTGGAACAGCACGTTCACACAGATCGCGTACGTGAACAGCGCGTGCGTGCGGGAAGAGAGAAGGGCCTCCGTGTCTGCCAAGTCGAGCGCCGCGATCAAGTACACCGGCCTCCGTCTCGCCGTCTTCGCGGGCTGCTTCGCGGTCGTGTTCGCCCTCGTCCACTTCGGGATCCTCCCCAAGGGCCTCGGCGACGCCAACCTCGCCTGGGTGCTGCTGCTCGCGCTGGTGCTGTCGGCGCCGCTGAGCTTCGTCCTGCTGAGGAAGCAGCGCGACGCGATGTCGGAGCAGATCGTCGACTCCGTGGACCGGGCGAAGGACCGGCTGGCGGCGAACCGGACGCGGGAGGACGGCATCGCCTGATACGGGGCCGTACACCCCGGGCACACGGGAGCCGCTCCGCCGAGTGCGCCGTCTCCCTCATGTCCGGCAGATGAAGCCGTGTATCGCGCGCATATCGGATGTGTCACACATCCCGGGTGGTGATCTTGAGATCCCACCCGGGATGTCCGTGTTTATACGGGTAGTACCGATGCTGCGGCGTGGATTCCGAGGAAAACGTGTTCCTCCACCTCCAAGATGACCTTTGAGTACCTCAAAGCTCCGGTGTTAACGTGTTCCCCATGCAGACATCAGTGCGCCTCCGCCATGCCGCGAGCCCCCCGCTCGTGGCGCGCCTGCATGTCGACCTCTGCCGCTGCACGTCCGCGGTCTGTCGCCGCTCGGTCTGACCCCGGCACTTTCCCCAGCGGCAGCCCCGACCGGCCACGTACCAGTCCTCCTCGCGCACGGGCGCCGCCTTCCGCTCACCCCTTCCTCAGCCATCACTGGAGTGTGTCCGTGTCCGCGAACACGACGTCCCCCGCCGACCGGAAGCCCGAGGCTTCCGGGTCCGGCTCCGGTTCCCGACTGCCGAGAATCCCCTTCTGGGCCCAGATCGTCGCCGGTCTGGTCCTCGGCGTCCTGCTCGGCTGGCTCGCCCGGGAGCAGGACATCAGCTGGCTCAAGGACACGCTGGAGCAGATCGGCGACATATTCGTCCGTCTGCTGAAGCTGGCCGTCGCACCGCTCGTCTTCTTCGCGATCCTGATCTCGATCACCAACCTGCGGAAGGTCAACAACGCCGCGCGGCTGGCCGGCCAGACCCTGCTGTGGTTCCTGATCACCTCCTTGATCGCGGTCGCCATCGGCATCACGATCGGCCTCCTCACCAACCCGGGCGAGGGCACGGGGCTCACCCCGAAGGACGGTGCGCTGCCCAAGAAGACCGGCTCCTGGATCGACTTCCTGACCGGGATCATCCCGACGGACATCATCACGCCCTTTGCGGAGCTGAAGGTCCTCCAGATCGTCTTCCTCGCCGCCGTCGCGGGTATCGCGGCCCTCGCCCTCGGTGAGAAGGCCAAGCCGATCCTCACCTTCAGCGAGTCCGTACTGGAACTGCTCCAGAAGGCGCTGTGGTGGGTCATCCGGCTCGCCCCGCTGGGCACCGTCGGTCTCATCGGCTACGCCATCGCCGACTACGGCTGGAACCTGATCAGCAAGTACGCGACCTTCACCGCCGACGTCTACATCGGCAGCCTGCTCGTCCTCTTCGGCGTCTACCCGCTGCTGCTCTGGGCCGTCGCCAAGGTCAATCCGATCCAGTTCTTCAAGGGTGCCTGGCCCGCGATCCAGCTCGCCTTCGTCTCCCGCTCCTCCGTCGGCACGATGCCCGTGACGCAGCGGGTCACCGAGCGGCTCGGTGTGCCGAAGGAGTACGCGTCCTTCGCCGTACCGTTCGGCGCCACCACCAAGATGGACGGCTGCGCCGCGATCTACCCGGCCCTGGCCGCGATCTTCGTTGCGGAGATCTTCGACATCCAGCTGGGCATCAAGGAATACCTGCTGATCGTGTTCGTCTCGGTGGTCGGCTCGGCCGCGACCGCCGGTCTGACCGGCGCGACCGTGATGACGACGCTGACCCTCTCCACCCTGGGCCTCCCGCTGGAGGGCGTGGGCCTGCTGCTCGCGATCGACCCGATCCTCGACATGATCCGCACCGCGACGAACGTGGCGGGACAGGCGGCCGTACCGGTGATCGTGGCGGCCAGGGAGAAGATCCTCGACCACGACCAGTACAACGCGGCGGGGTCGACCTCGATCGACGACGAGTCCGTGCCGCCGGTGGACGCGGAGCGCAAGGTGTCGATCCCGGCCCCCGCGTAACGCTCGCGCTGTGCGGTGACGTAAAGCGCCTGTGCTCATCGGAGCCCCCGCTCTCCCCCTCACGGAGAGCGGGGGCTCCGGTGCCGGTGCGCCCGGCGGCGCGGGGAGCCCGAGCGCCTTGGTCACCCGGGGCCGGTACCGGACGCGTCCGGCGCCCACGGGTATTTTTCGGCCCGCGGCCCGGTGGTGGGCTTGTCGCGCAGTTCCTCGCGCCCCTGGATACCCGTCCGACCGCCCTTGCGGAGGCATCGCCCTCCGGGCGGGGTTGTGTTTCGGGTGCGGCCCGGTGGTGGGCTTGTCGCGCAGTTCCTCGCGCCCCTGGATACCCGGTCCGACGCCCCTGCGAAGGCTCGCACCTAAAGGCATCTCCGGGCGGGGCGCCTCTCGATGATCTCGGGCTGAGGGGTGCATGTCCGTGTGCGTGGGGAGGGCGGATGCGGGGTTGCCCCCGCAGCCGTCGGCGGGGTGCAGCGGTCAGCGTTTCCGAGGGCCCGGGTTCCGCCGATGGCGAGGAGGTAACCCCGGAGTCGACCGACCAACCCGCGCCGCACAGGCAACCCGCAGAGTCCCGGAGCAACGCTCACCCGACAAGAAACACCAAGCCCCCGCGCCCCACCCACCCGTCATACGCAATGTGCATAACAGGCATATGTGGTGAAACCGAAATAGGCTCCTCGTCTGTCAGCCCACCGCGCCGACGGACGGAGAGTGCCGGATGTTCCCGAGCCGGCCCAGGCCCCCCGCAGGGCTCCCCGGATGACCGTCGCCGCGCCCGCGGCCACGCGGCCCGCCGTCTTCGCCGGAGGGCCCGCCGCACCCGGGCGGACCCTTGTCGACGTCCTCGCCGCCACCGCCCGCGACCACCCCGACGCCCTCGCAGTGGACGACGGCGTCACCCCGTTGACGTATCGCGCGCTCCTGGCCGAGGTGAACGTCCTGCGCCGGGCGCTCGTGGACCGGGGCGTCGGGCGGGGGACGCGGGTCGGGGTGCGGGTGCCGTCCGGCGGCGCCGATCTGTATGTGTGCGTGCTCGGGGTGCTCGCCGCTGGCGCGGCGTACGTCCCCGTCGACGCGGACGACCCGCCCGAGCGGGCCCGGATCGTCTTCGATGAGGCGGGCGTCGCGGGCGTCCTGGGCCCGGGCCGGACCCTGCGGGACACCAACGCCACCAGCAATGCCACCAGCAAAGCCACCAACGGCGCGCCCGGCATCGCGCCCCGCCCCGGCGACGACGCCTGGGTGATCTTCACCTCGGGGTCCACCGGACGCCCCAAGGGCGTCGCCGTCACCCACCGCGCCGCCGCCGCGTTCGTCGACGCCGAGGCACGGCTCTTCCTCCAGGACGGGCAGGACGGTCCGCTCGGGCCCGGGGACCGGGTGCTCGCCGGGCTGTCCGTGGCGTTCGACGCGTCGTGCGAGGAGATGTGGCTGGCCTGGCGGCACGGCGCGTGCCTGGTGCCCGCGCCCCGCGCCCTCGTCCGCGGCGGTGCCGAACTCGCGCCGTGGCTCACCGAACGCGGGATCACCGTCGTATCCACCGTCCCCACGCTCGCCGCCCTGTGGCCGCCCGCCGCGCTCGACGGCGTACGGCTGCTGATCCTGGGCGGTGAGGCGTGCCCGCCCGAGCTGGCCGCCCGGCTGGCCGTTCCGGGCCGGGAGGTGTGGAACACGTACGGCCCCACCGAGGCGACGGTCGTGTCCTGCGCGGCCCGGCTCACGGCGGACGGCGGTCCGGTACGGATCGGGCTGCCGCTCGACGGCTGGGACCTGGCCGTCGTGGACGGCCGCGGCGACCCGGTGCCCATGGGCGGCACGGGCGAACTCGTCATCGGCGGCGCGGGGCTCGCCCGCTATCTCGACCCGGTACGGGACGCCGCCGCCTACGCCCCTCTCGCGGCGACCGGCTGGTCCCGCGCCTACCGCTCCGGCGACCTGGTCAGGGCCGAACCCGCCGGGCTGGTCTTCGTGGGCCGCGCCGACGACCAGATCAAGCTCGGCGGCCGACGCGTCGAGCTGGGCGAGATCGATACGGCGCTGCTGACCCTGCCCGGGGTCCGCGCCGCCGCCGCTGCGATCCGGACGACCCCGTCGGGCACCCGGATCCTGGTGGGCTATGTCGTTCCGGAGGCGCACGGCTTCGACCGCGCCGCCGCCCTCACCCGGCTGCGGACCCTGCTGCCCGACGCCCTCGTGCCCGTGCTCGCCGTCGTGGCCGCGCTGCCGACCCGGACCTCCGGGAAGGTCGACCGGGACGCCCTGCCGTGGCCCCTGCCAGGGGAGGCCCCGCCCGGGGACGGGACTCCCCCGGCAGCGGGGCCCCTCACCGGCACCGAGGCATGGCTCGCCGCCCAGTGGACCGATCTCCTCGGCGCCGCCGCGCCCGCCGCCGCTGACGACTTCTTCGCGCACGGCGGCGGAAGCATCGCCGCGGCACGGCTGGTGTCGCGGATCCGGGAGCGGTACGGGACCGGGTCCGTCGGCGACGTCTACCGGCATCCCACCCTCGGCGCGCTCGCCGCCGTTGTCGACCGGCCCGGCCGCCCGGAGACCCGTACCGCCGGTGACCGACCCCCGGTCCGCCCCGTACCCCGCCGGACGCGGGTCCTCCAGTTCGCCCTGCTGGTGCCGCTGCTCACCGTCGGCGGGCTCCGCTGGGGCGTCGTCGCCGCCGCTGCCGCGAAGATCGTCGGCGTCGGGCCCGGGATCTCCTGGTGGTGGATCGCCGCGGGCTGGCTGCTGGTCGCGAGCCCGCCGGGGCGGATCGCCGTCGCCGCGGGCGGCGCCCGCCTCCTGCTGTGGGGGGTGCGCCCGGGATCGTATCCGCGCGGCGGCCGGGTCCATCTGCGGCTGTGGACGGCCGAGCGGCTCGCCGAACTCGGCGGCGCGACCCAGCTCGCGGGCTGCTGGCTCACCTACTACGCCCGCGCCCTCGGCGTCCGGGTCGCCGACGGCGTCGATCTGCACGCCCTGCCGCCGGTCACCGGCATGCTCAGGATCGGCCGGGGCGCCGCGGTCGAACCCGAGGCCGATCTCGCCGGGCACTGGCTCGACGGCGACGTGCTCAGGATCGGGGCGCTACGGATCGGCGCCGACGCCGTCGTCGGGGCCCGCAGCACCCTCTTCCCCGGCGCCCGGATCGGCAAGCGCGCCGAGATCGCGCCCGGCTCGGGGGTGACCGGGACGGTACCGGCGGGGGAGCGGTGGTCCGGAGTGCCCGCCGTACGCGACGGCCGCGCCCGCGGCACGGCCCGCACCGCCCGGCGGAACCGTCCGCCGCGCCGGGCCCGCTGGACCGCCGCCTACGCCCTGACGTCCCTCGTCCTCGGTCTGCTGCCCGCCGTCGCGGCCCTCCCCGCCCTGCTCGTGCTGCGCGCCGCGCCGAGTCTCTGGGCCGGGGTCCCGCTCGCCGCGGTCACCGGCCTGGGGGCGTACGCCCTGCTGATTCTCGCCGGGGTACGCGCCATGGGCGCCGGGCTGCGCGCGGGCAGCCACCCCGTCCACGGGCCCGTCGCCTGGCGCGCCTGGGCCGTCGAACGGCTGATGGACACCGCCCGCGTCCATCTCTTCCCCCTCTACGCCAGCCTCGCCACGCCCGGCTGGCTGCGGGCGCTCGGGATGCGGGTGGGCCGGGGCGTGGAGGCGTCGACCGTTCTGGCGCTGCCGTCGATGACGACGGTCGGGGACGGCGCGTTCCTGGCCGACGACACCATGGTGGCCAGTTACGAACTGGGCGGCGGACGGATGAGGATCGCCGCCGCCCGGGTCGGCAAACGGGCCTTCCTCGGGAACTCGGGGATGACCGCGGCGGGCCGCCGGGTGCCCAAACGCGGCCTCGTCGGGGTGCTCTCCGCCGCGCCGAAACGGGCCGAGGCGGGCAGTTCATGGCTCGGTATGCCGCCGATCCGGCTGCGGCGCGAGCGCGAGGAGGGCGACCGGAGCCGTACCTACGCCCCGCCCGTACGGCTGCGATGGGCCCGCGCGGCCGTCGAGGCCTGCCGGATCGTGCCCGTCCTCTGCTCGGCCGGGCTCGCCGTCGCCGGTCTGTACGGCTTCGCGGCACTGGCGCGGTCGTACGGCGCCGGGGCCGCCGTCGCCGCCACCGGGGCGCTGATGGCGGTGGGCGGGCTGGTGGCGTGTGCCGTCGCAGCCGGTGCGAAATGGGTGCTGAACGGGCGGTTCCGGGCGGGGGAGCACCCCCTGTGGTCCGGGTTCGTCTGGCGCGCCGAACTCGCCGACACCTTTGTGGAGGTGCTCGCCGTGCCCTGGCTGATCGGCGCGGTCCCCGGCACCCCGCTGACGAACCTGTGGCTGCGGGGCATCGGCGCCCGGGTCGGGCGGGGCGCCTGGTGCGAGACGTACTGGCTGCCGGAGGCCGATCTGGTGACCGTCGGCGCGGGCGCGACCGTGAACCGCGGGTGCGTCCTCCAGACGCACCTCTTCCACGACCGGATCATGCGCCTGGGTCCGGTCGAACTGGGCCCGGGGGCGACCCTCGGCCCGCACGGCATCGCGCTCCCGGGCGCGGTCGTCGGCGCGGGCGCGGTGGCGGGCCCGGCGTCCCTCGTGCTCCGTGACGAACGGGTCCCCCCGGGTACCCGCTGGCTGGGCAACCCGATCGCGTCCTGGCCTGACCGATGACGGGGGGCCGGGTGGCCCCGGCCCCCCGGACCCCGGCCCCGGCTGCTTCCTCCCCCCACCCCCGACCGAAGGCGGCGCGGCAGTGTCCGACTCGTACCTTCCGCAGCACGGCGACGACGGCTACCGCGTCACCGCGTACGACCTCGATCTGGCGTACGTGCCCCACACCGGGCGGCTCGCGGGCCGGGCCGTCGTCCACGGGGTGGCGCTGCGCGGTCTGCCCGTCGTCGTGCTCGACCTCGGGCGGTTCCGGCTGACCGGGGTCTTCGTCGACGGGGCGCGCCCGGCCCGCTGGGCGCATCGCGCCGACAAGCTGCGGATCACCCCGGCGCGGCCGGTCGAACCCGGGGCGCGGTTCACCGTGGAGGTCCGCTACCAGGGCGTTCCCCAGCCGGTACGGACCCGGGAGTGGGGCGAACTGGGCTGGGAGCAGCTCGACGAGGGCGCTCTCGTCGCGTCCCAGCCGCACGGCGCTCCGTCCTGGTTCCCGTGCAACGACCGGCCCGACGACAAGGCCGCGTACCGGATCGCGGTGACCGCCCCGACGCCGTACACCGTCGTCGCCAACGGGCGGCTCGTGGCCCGTACCGCGGGCTCGTCGACCACCCGGTGGGTGTACGAGCAGCCCGTGCCGACGGCCAGCTATCTGGCGACCGTCCAGATCGGGCCGTACGAGCGGGTCGTCGTGCCCGGCACCGAGCCGACGGGCGGGGACGGGGACGGGGTGCCGCAGTCCGCCGCCGTACCGCGGAGGCTGCTGACCAGGTTCGCGTACGACTTCGCCCGTCAGCCCCGGATGATGGCCCTCTTCACGGATCTTTTCGGCCCCTACCCCTTCGATTCCTACGGTGTGGTCGTCGTCGGCGAGGACCTCGACGTCCCGGTGGAGGCCCAGGGCCTCGCCGTCTTCGGCGCCAACCATGTGGACGGCGCGCGCGGCTCCGAACGGCTGATCGCGCACGAGCTGGCCCACCAGTGGTTCGGCAACAGCCTGACCGTCGCCGACTGGCGGCACATCTGGCTGAACGAGGGGTTCGCGAAGTACGCGGAGTGGCTCTGGTCCGAGGCGTCCGGCGGGCCGTCGGCGGCGGAGCGCGCCGCCGGGTCGCGGGCCCGGCTCGCCCTGCTGCCCCAGGACGTGCGGATCGCGGACCCGGGGCTCCGGCGGCTCTTCGACGACCGGGTGTACGAGCGGGGCGCGCTCACCCTGCACGCGCTGCGGACGGCGATCGGGGAGTCGGCGTTCCGGGCGCTGCTGCGGGAGTGGACGACGGCGCACCGGCACGGATCGGTGACCACGGAGGGTTTCACGGCGCTGGCGCAGCGCCACACGGCGGTGCCGCTTGAGGGGCTGTTCCGGGCCTGGCTGTACGAGAAGGCGCTGCCGGGCCCGCCCGGCGCGGGCGTCGTCCCCGAGGATCAATTCCGGGATATCTCCGGGGTCCGGAATGTTTGATTCCGTAATATCCATGCGGTGGAGGGAATTCCCCGGGCATTCCTGCCGCCCGGGGCCCGGTAACGCCGCGCATTCGGGCCGGTCCGACCCGTTGCCCGGTTCGCCCGGATCGTTCTTCCGGATCGTTCTCCCGGCGGTTCGACCGGCCCGCGACGGTCCTGCGACAGGGCCGCGACGTCTCCGCGATGTCGCCGCGATGTGTCCGTGCGCGGGAAAGGCAGAAGCCCCGTTCCTCGCGGACGGGGCTTCTTGGGTACTGCTCTAAGTCGGACGCGATCGCCGACACCTCGGCATTAGGCCGGGGTGACGTTCTCCGCCTGCGGGCCCTTCGGGCCCTGCGTGACGTCGAAGTTCACGACCTGGTTCTCCTCGAGGGACCGGAAGCCGGTCGCATTGATCGCGGAGTAGTGGACGAAGACATCCGGGCCGCCGCCGTCCTGGGCGATGAAGCCGAAGCCCTTTTCAGCGTTGAACCACTTGACGGTTCCGGTAGCCATAAGCCCTCCTTGGGCCAAAGGGTTGCCCTGCTCCAGAACCTGCAAACAAGTCTGAAAACTACAAAAGCCTGCGGGTCACATGCTCCGCAGGCTCTGTACTGCAAGGGAAACCAAACTGCAACTTGCGTCGAGCCTAGCACGCAGGGTCCCGGCGGCGGTAGAGGTGAAGATCACGTCACCCGGACGCTTGAAACGACCGCCCATTCGCTGACGAGCCGGGGGCCGGGAAGGGACACCGCCGTACCTCTGCGGCGCGGCTGTCGGAGCGTCGCCCGCACGGCGTACGCCCCCGGCGTCCCGGCCGTCCCCACCGCCCCGTCGCGCGGCCCCGGTGGCCCGGGCGGTTAGCCTCGGGCCGTGGACATCTCCGAGGAACACCAGGGGCGCCACGAGCGCCACGACCGCCGGGCGGACGTCCCGGGCACCCCCGCCCCGGGTGCCGCCCCGGGCGCCGGGGCGGGCGACCGCCGCCGGGACCGGCCGCGCGTGGGCCATATCCAGTTCCTCAACTGCCTGCCCCTCTACTGGGGGCTGGCCCGGACCGGGACGCTCATCGACTTCGAGCTGACCAAGGACACCCCGGAGAAGCTGAGCGAGCGGCTGGTGCGCGGCGAACTCGACATCGCGCCGATCACCCTGGTGGAGTTCCTCCGCAACTCCGGCGAACTGGTCGCCTTCCCCGATATCGCGGTGGGCTGCGACGGCCCCGTGATGTCGTGCGTCATCGTCTCCCAGGTCGGTCTCGACCGGCTGGACGGCGCCCGGGTCGCCCTCGGCTCCACCTCCCGTACCTCCGTCCGGCTGGCCCAGCTCCTGCTGGCCGAGCGGTTCGGTGTCACCCCCGACTACTTCACCTGCCCGCCCGACCTCGGCCTGATGATGCAGGAGGCCGAAGCGGCCGTCCTGATCGGGGACGCGGCCCTGCGCGCCGCGCTCCACGACGCCCCCCGGCTCGGCCTCCAGGTCCATGACCTGGGGCTGATGTGGAAGGAGTGGACCGGGTTGCCGTTTGTCTTCGCGGTGTGGGCGGCGCGCAAGGAGTATCTGGCCCGGGAGCCCGAGGTCGTCCACGAGGTCCACCGGGCCTTTCTCGCCTCCCGCGATCTGTCGCTGGAGGAGGTCACCAAGGTCGCCGAACAGGCCGCCCGCTGGGAGGTCTTCGACGCGGAGCTGCTCGAACGGTACTTCCGTACCCTCGACTTCCGGTTCGGTCCCGACCAGCTCGCGGGCGTCCGCGAGTTCGCCCGGCGGGTCGGCCCGACGACCGGCTTCCCGGCGGACGTCCCCGTCGACCTGCTGACTCCCTAGGAGGGGGCCGAGGGGGCGCCTTAGGGTGGGGCCCGTACGTCCACGGCCGTACGACACGCCCGCAGGGGGCGGGAGTTCGTCCACGGGCGAGTTCACGGACAAGTCCACGGACGGGTTCACGGACGGGTTCACGGGCGAGTCCACGGACGTGGGGGAGTGGAGTACCGATGCAGCCGCTGGGCCCCGACGAGCCGCGCGCCATCGGCCCGTACCGTCTCGTCGGCCGGCTCGGCGCGGGCGGCATGGGCCGGGTCTACCTGGGACGCAGTACGGGCGGCCGGACGGTCGCGGTCAAGGTCGTCCATCCGCATGTGGCGCACGACGAGTCGTTCCGGGCCAGGTTCCGGCGCGAGGTCGAGGCGGCCCGGCGGGTCGGCGGCCGATGGACCGCACCCGTGCTCGACGCCGACCCGGAAGCGGCCGTCCCCTGGGTGGCCACCGGCTTCTTCGCCGGCCCCGCGCTCTCGGCCGCCGTCGACGAGCACGGCCCGCTGTCCGGCCGGGCGGTACGCGGACTCGGCGCCGGGCTCGCGCAGGCCCTCGCCGCCGTCCACGCCCTGGGGCTCGTCCACCGCGATGTGAAGCCCTCCAACGTCCTGCTCACCCTCGACGGGCCCCGGCTGATCGACTTCGGGATCGCCCGCGCCGTGGACGGCACCTCCGCCCTCACCACCACCGGGGTCACGGTCGGCTCGCCCGGCTTCATGTCGCCCGAGGCAATCCTGGGCAAGGACGTCACGGGCGCGGCCGACGTCTTCTCCCTCGGTTCGGTGCTCGCCTTCGCGGCCTCCGGACAGACCCCCTTCCGGGGCGGCACCACCGCGACACTGCTGTACAAGGTCGTCCACGAGGAGCCCCAACTCGGGCCGATGGACGACGAACTGCGCGAACTGGTCTTCCGCTGCCTGGAGAAGGAGCCGGGCGTCCGCCCGGAGCCCGGGGAGATCCTCGCCCTGCTCGCGCCGGACGGGCCCGCCGCGCTGATGGGCTCCGGCTGGCTGCCGGGACCGCTTGTGGAGCAGGTGACCCGGATGGCGGTGGGGCTGCTGGACCTGGAGGCGGGCGACGACGCCGGGGGCGGTGTCTCCGGAGGTCCCGACGTCTCCGGGCCCGTGCCGTTCGACGAGGCGGTCGCGGTCGGGTTCGGCCCGCCGACGCCGACGCCGACGGCGGAGGGCGCGGAGTCCGTGCCCGTGCCCGCGCCCGACCCCCGGATGTCGTACGTCCATACGGCGCCGTCACCGCCGTCCCCCCGGCCGTCCCTCGCCGTCGACGCCTCCGTGGCCACCGTCACGGCCGGCCCCGCCGAAGGGCCGCCGGGCCGGGACCGGGCCCCGGGCCGCCGTCGCCGCGTCACCTGCTCCGTGACGCTCACCCTCGCGCTCGCCCTGTTCGCCGTGCTCCTCGGCACCGGCGTCCTGGAGGACGTGCTGCCCGACCGCGGGACGAGCAACGACACGGCGAAGGAGGGCGGGAAGCCGGTGCCGTCCTCCGGCGCGAGTGCGAGTGCGCCCGGGTCCACCGCGCCGCCGCTGGCGCGTGTGCCCGCCCGGTTCGCCGACGTCTGGGCGGGCGAGATCCAGCCGGGGAGCGCCGATCCGGCGGAGGAGCCGGGATCGTTGACGGCCGAGATCCTGGAGGCCGGTCCCGGCCGGCCGGCCGGCTTCGTCGACGAGAGCGCGTCCGACGGCAAGCTCCTCTGCCAGTACGCGCTGACCCTCCACAGCGTCACCAGCACCCATCTGGTCACGGACGGGCGGGGCGAGGTGGGCCACGGGTGCGCGGCGGGCGTCCGGCGGTTCACCTTCCGGTACGAGGGCCGGGCCGACGAGGACCGGCTCCACTACGCGGCCCGGAGCGCGCGCGGCTGGTCCACCGACGAGGCCGTCCTCACCCGGGCCGGCGGCTGACCCCGGGCCGGCGGCCGGCCCCGGGGGTGCGACGGTCCCGAGGGCGCGACGGACCCCGGGGGTGCGACGGACCCCGAAGGTGCGACGGGCCCGATGTCCGGGCCCGGCCGGGGTGGCCCCGGCCCCTGGCGTAGGCTGGACCGGCCCGCCGAAGAGCCCGTACGCGACCCGTACGAGCCCAGCAGAACCGCCGAAAGGTGACACCCGGTGACCGAGAAGGCCGACCTCCAGTCCGTCCTGGACCGTGCAGCCGACGGCGGGCGCATCACCCCCGAAGAGGCGCTCGACCTCTACCGCTCCGCCCCCCTGCACGCGCTCGGCCGGGCCGCCGACGCCGTGCGCCGCCGCCGCTACGCCGGTACGGAGCACATCGCGACGTACATCATCGAGCGGAACATCAACTACACCAACGTCTGCGTCACGGCCTGCCGGTTCTGCGCCTTCTACGCGGCGCCCAAGGACACGGCCAAGGGCTGGACCCGCGACCTCGACGACATCCTCCGCCGCTGCGCCGAGACCGTCGAACTCGGCGGCACCCAGATCATGTTCCAGGGCGGCCACCACCCCGACTACGGCGTCGAGTACTACGAAGAGCACTTCGCGGCCATCAAGGCGGCCTTTCCCCAGCTGGTGATCCACTCCCTCGGCGCGTCCGAGGTCGAGCACATGGCACGGATCTCCGGGGTCACGGTCGAGGAGGCGATCAGCCGGATCCACACGGCCGGACTCGACTCCTTCGCAGGCGCCGGGGCCGAACTGCTGCCCGCCCGCCCGCGCAAGGCGATCGCCCCGCTGAAGGAGTCCGGCGAGCGCTGGCTGGAGATCATGGAGACCGCCCACCGGCTGGGCGTCGAATCCACCTCCACGATGCTGATGGGCACCGGCGAGACCAACGCCGAACGGATCGAGCACCTCCGGATGATCCGGGAGACGCAGGACCGCACCGGTGGCTTCCGGGCCTTCATCCCGTACACGTACCAGCCCGAGAACAACCACCTCAAGGGCCGTACCCAGGCGACGCTCTTCGAGTACCTGCGGATGATCGCCATCGCCCGGCTCTTCATGGACAACATCGCCCATATCCAGGGCTCGTGGCTGACCACCGGCAAGGAGGTCGGCCAGCTCTCCCTCCACTACGGCGCGGACGACCTCGGCTCGATCATGCTGGAGGAGAACGTGGTCTCCTCGGCCGGCGCCAAGCACCGCTCCAACCGCCAGGAGATCATCGACCTGATCCGCAAGGCGGGCCGGGTCCCGGCACAGCGGGCCACCACCTACGAGCACCTCGTGGTCCACGACGACCCGGCGAACGACCCGGCCGACGAGCGGGTGGTCTCCCATATCTCGTCCACCGCGATCGAGGGCGGCACCGCGCACCCCGAGCTGAAGCTCCTCCCCACCACCTGACCCGGGACGCCGTGTGCTGACCGTCCACACCGCCGGATCGCTGCTGCCCGGCGCCGGGCACCCCGCCGTGCCCGGGGGAGCCGTCGCCGTCCGGGGCCGGGAGATCGCCGCCGTCGGGCCGTACGAGACGGTGCTCGCCGCCCATCCGGGGGCCCGGGTGCGCCGCTGGCCCGGCACCGTCGTACCCGGGCTGGTCCATCCGTACGGCGTATGGCTGCTGGAACACGCCTACCACCCCGACCCGCGCGAGGCCGACGACCTCGGGACCGCCCCGCTGACCGGGGACGCGCTCACGGCGCTGGGGATGGACGACACCCGGTGGGGCGCGAGCGCCCGGCGCGGGGCGCAGCGGCTGCTGGCCCACGGGGTGACGGCGATCGCCGGTACGCCCGGCCGCCCGGCCGTCGCGGACGCGATCGCCAGGACCGGTCTCACGGTGCTGCCGGGGGCGGCGGCCGCGCCCGCCGGTGCGCCGGGGTTCGCGGCGCCTGCGGACGCGTACGCCGCCGTACTGGACGCCCGTGCCGTCGGGACGCGGGCCGACTTCGCCGTCTTCGACGCGGGGGAGTGCGTGGCGACGGTCCTCGGCGGGCGACTGCTCCACCGGCGCCGCTGAGCCGCGCCCTCGCCCCGGGCGGGGGCGCCGCCGGGTTCGGGCCCGCGCCCGGCAGAATGGGAGGCGTGAACCGAGCCTCCTTGGACAAGCAGCCGCACGAAGTCGCCTCCATGTTCGACAAGGTGGCGAAGAACTACGACCTCACCAATGACGTCATCTCCCTCGGCCAGGACCGCCGCTGGCGCAAGCAGGTCGCCCGCGCGATCGACGCCCGGCCCGGGGAGAAGGTCCTCGACCTCGCGGCCGGTACGGGGACGTCGTCCCTGCCGTTCACCCGTACCGGTGCGTTCGTCGTCCCCTGCGACTTCTCCCTCGGGATGCTCGCCGAGGGCAAGAAGCGGAACCCCTGGCTTCCGCTGACGGCGGGTGACGCGACGCGGCTGCCGTTCCGCGACGACGTCTTCGACGCGGTGACGATCTCCTTCGGGCTGCGCAACGTCCAGGACACGGAGCGCGCGCTGCGGGAGCTGTACCGGGTCACGAAGCCCGGCGGGCGGGTCGTGATCTGCGAGTTCTCCCACCCGACCTGGGCGCCGTTCCGCACGGTCTACGAGGAGTACCTGATGCGCGCCCTGCCGCCGCTGGCGCGCCAGGTCTGCTCCAACCCGGAGGCGTACGAGTACCTGGCCGAATCCATCCAGTCCTGGCCGGACCAGCCCGAGCTGGCCGCGCTGCTCCAGAAGGCGGGCTGGACGAAGGTCGCCTGGCGCGACCTGTCGGCCGGGGTGGTGGCCCTCCACCGGGGCACCAAGCCCTGACGGGCCGGAGGCGACGGGGGCCCCGCGCCCCCGGACCCCCCCGCTCCGGCCCCGTCAGGGAGCCGCGCGGGCTACCCCAGCTCCAGGCGGAAGCAGTGCGCGTGCCGGTCCGTGTCCGGGACCGGGAAGGACTCGGCGCGGCGCATGCCGAGCCTGCGGGTGACGGCTATGGACCGCTCGTTGCGCGCGTCGACCATCGCCACCACGTTCGATACCCCCGCCCCGCGGACCCGGTCCAGCGTCGTGCGCGCGGCGGCCGTCGCGTACCCCCGGCCCCAGGCGCGGCGCGCCAGCCGCCAGCCGATCTCGATCTCCCCGAAGGGGCCGAAGCGTTCGTGCGGCCACGGCTGCGCGCCCGTGAAGCCGATCGCGTCACCGTTCTCGTCGAGAAGAGTCCACAGGCAGAAGCCACGTTCGGCGTCATGTCGTCGCTGGCGTGCCGTCAGTTCCTCGTACTCGGACAGTTCCGCCGCCCGCCCGCCGTGGAACTCCATCACCTCGGGATCGGCGAAGATGCGGTGCCACACCACCGCGTCCTCGTCGGTCGGCACGCGCAGCTGGACAACGGGGAGGAGGGTGCTCATGAGGGGGAGCCCTTCGGTCGGCTGATCGGTACGTCCACATAGACTGCCCGTGTCCCGTGCCGCCGGCACGCCCAATTCCGAGACTCGGGAGAGACCAGTCGTGACCGAGCCCCTCACGGAACATTCCGCGGATGTGATCGTCGTCGGGGCAGGCCCGGCCGGCGCCACCACCGCGTACTACCTGGCCAAGGCGGGTCTGGACGTCCTCCTGCTGGAGAAGACGTCGTTCCCGCGCGAGAAGGTCTGCGGCGACGGGCTCACCCCCCGCGCCACCAAGCAGCTCGTCGCCATGGGGATCGACGTATCCGAAGAGGCGGGCTGGCTCCGGAACAAGGGCCTGCGCATCATCGGCGGCGGCGCGCGGCTCCAGCTCGACTGGCCCGAGCTGGCCTCGTACCCGGACTACGGACTCGTCCGCAAGCGCGACGACTTCGACGAGCAGCTCGCCCGGCAGGCCCAGAAGGCGGGCGCCCGGCTCTACGAGCGGTGCAACGTCAGCGGGCCGATCGTCGACGACCGCACCCGCCGGATCACCGGAGTCGAGGCCAAACTCGGCGAGGACAAGCGGCCCGTCACCTTCCACGCCCCTCTCGTCGTCGCCGCCGACGGCAACTCCACCCGGCTGTCGCTGGCGATGGGGCTGCACCGCCGCGAGGACCGCCCGATGGGCGTCGCCGTCCGGACCTACTTCACCTCCCCGCGCCACGACGACGACTATCTGGAGTCGTGGCTCGAACTGTGGGACCGACGCGGCCCGGGACCGGACCGGCTGCTGCCCGGCTACGGCTGGATCTTCGGCATGGGCGACGGCACGTCCAATGTCGGCCTCGGCGTGCTGAACACCTCCGACTCCTTCAAGGAGCTGGACTGGCGCGAGGTGCTGAAGGCGTGGTGCGCCTCGATGCCCGAGGAGTGGGGCTACACCGAGGAGAACATGACGGGCCCGATCCGCGGCGCCGCGCTCCCGATGGCCTTCAACCGCCAGCCGCACTACACCCGCGGACTGCTGCTCGTCGGTGACGCGGGCGGCCTGGTCAACCCGTTCAACGGCGAGGGCATCGCCTACGCCATGGAGTCCGGGCAGATCGCCGCCGACGTCATCGTGCAGGCGAGCGCGCGGTCGACCGCGTCCCAGCGTGAGCTGGCCCTCCACCGCTACCCGAAGGTCCTCAAGGACACGTACGGCGGCTACTACACACTCGGCCGCGGCTTTGTGAAGCTGATCGGCAACCCCAAGATCATGAAGCTGGCGGCCCAGCGCGGACTCTCGCACCCGATGCTGATGCGCTTCACCCTGAAGCTGCTGGCCAACCTGACCGACCCGACCGGCGGCGACGCCATGGACCGGGTCATCAACGGCCTGTCGAAGGTCGCGCCGAAGGCGTGACACCGGCCCGGCGTTGACCTTCTCACCGTGTCAGGGCGTGGACTGAAGCCGTCCACACCCCGACTCGTCCGAGAAAGAGGTCCGGTCTTGTCACCGCAGTTCCCCTCGTACGCGGGCTCCGGCCCGTACTGCTACACCCATTCGCTGATCATGAGCGCGACGGCGGCCGGGCCCGTTCCGCTGCCGTCGCCGGCCGTCGTGGAGACCCTCACCGGTGCGGCCTTCGGGTTCCAGCTGATCGCCGGGAAGCTCCCGCTGTTCGACCCGTACGCCTGGGATCCCGAGATCGGCGTCGACCAGGCCGTCGGACTGCTCGGGCTGTCCTGCGACCGGACGTCCGGCGGTACGGACGAGGAGGCGCTGGAGCGGCTGCGGTCGGCGGCGGCGCGCGGGCCGGTCCTGGTGGGGCCCGTCGACATCGGGCTGCTGCTGTACCGGCCCGGCGTCCCGGCGCGCGGGGCGGGCGACCACTACGTCGTGGTGCTGGACGTCGCGGCCGACGGCACCGTACTGCTGCACGATCCGCAGGGGCATCCCTACGCGACGCTGGAGGCCCCCGCGTTCCTGGAGGCGTGGCGGGCCGAGGAGATCACCTACACGGAGGCGCCGTTCGTGATGCGTGCCTCCTTCGTCCGGGAACGCGCGGTGACCGACGAGCGGGCGCTGCGGGACGGGCTGCCGCTCGCGAAGGGCTGGCTCGGCGGCCGGGACGATCTGCCGGTCCCGCCGGGCACCCTCGGCGGGGCGGCCGGGATCGAGGGGTTCGCCGCCCTGGTGAAGGCGGGCCTCGACCCGGAGGTCCGGGGGCTGCTGGGGCACTTCGCGGTACGCGTCGGAGCGCGCCGGGCCTCCGACGCGGCCGACTGCCTCAGCCGGATCGGCCTGCCGGAAGCCGCCGCCGTCGCCCGGGAGCAGGCCCGGCTGATCGGCGCGCTCCAGCGGCCGGTCGTCGCCGAGGACGACGACGCGCTGACGGCCGGCCTGGAGCGGCTGGCGCCGGTCTACGGGCGGCTGCGCGCGGAGTTGGAGCGGTCGGCGCCCTGACCCTCGCCCTTGCCTCTCGACCCCGATGTGCCGGGGCGGCCGGGCCGGGGCTCAGCCCTCGATCTGGTCCCGGAAGTTGAAGCAGCCCTCCAGCTCCGCCGTCTGCCGCCCGCCGGCGACGTCCACGGAGACCGCCGCGAACGCCATCCGGTGGCTGTCCCACTTGTCGGTGATCCGCTCGATGCTGAGCCGGACCGGGATCCGGGTCTGGGCCACCTCGCGCCGCAGTGACAGCTTCATCGAGGTGACGAGGATCCGCTTCCTGGCCTCGGGCAGCCCCACCTTGGGCAGCGTCGCCAGGGCCGGGACATGGTCGTTGGTGTAGGCGTACAGCATGGACGCGAGGGTGTGGTACGAGACGATCTGGGCCAGGATCGAACCGTGCAGGACCGGCCGGAACGGCGCCCGGTCGCTGAGGTCCGACGCGAGATCGACGTCGAACACCCCGTGGTACGAGTCCCCGTCGTAACTCATATCGGTGGCGGTCCACGGGGTGTGGCACCAGGCGGCGGCGAGATCGTCGTTGATCTCCGGAAAGCTGGGCAGGGCACGCACGGCGGTCACCTCTCGACGGGTGTGACTGACGACGGTCGGACCGCTGGTCTACCCATCACGGGCCGGGACGGACCGAACGGACCGGGCGAACCACCCGAACCGGGGAGCGCACGGGACAAGCAGGGGCATACGGCGGGGTGCGCTCAGCTCGGCGCGCCCCGCCGGACGGCCTCGATCCGCGCCATGTTCTCCTCGCCCCACTCGCCGAGCGGCGCCATGGCGCGGTTGAGGGAGTGGCCGAATTCCGTGAGGGAGTACTCCACCTTCGGCGGGATCTCCGGGAACTCCTCCCGGTGTACGAGTCCACAGCTCTCCATCTCACGGAGCTGAAGCGTCAGAATCCGCTCACTGATCCCCTCGGTCTCCCGCCGCAACTGCCCGAACCGCAGCGGCCCGGAGCCCAGGGAGAACAGGATCAGCCCCTTCCATTTGCCGCCCATGATGTCGATGGCCGCGTCCAGACCACAGGTGTAGCTGCGCTTCTTCATGCTTCCCGACTGCTCCGTTCCCCGTACGGCCACTGACAGAAGTGTGCGTACCCGACAGAATTGTCGGTACTTGTCTCGACCGGGACGAGCCTCCAGGATGAGGGAAAGGCCGGCCGGGCCCCTTACTCGCCTCTTCCTCTCTCCCGATTACTCCCCTTTTCCTGGTAGGAGTCCCTTCCGTATGCCCGCGCACATCTCCACCCCCCTTCCGGTCACCGTCATCGGCCTCGGCTCCATGGGCAGCGCACTCGCCGCGGCCCTCGTCGCCGCCGGACACCCCACCACCGTCTGGAACCGCGGCGCCGCCAAGGCCGCGCCCCTGGTCGAACTGGGCGCCGTCCACGCCCCGTCGGTCGGGGCCGCGGTGGCCGCGAGCCCCCTGGTGATCGCCTGCCTCTCCACGTACGACACCACCCGCTCCGCACTCGGACCGGCCGGGGCGGCGCTCCGGGGCCGTACCCTCGTCACCCTCAACAGCGGCTCCCCGCAGGGCGCGCGGGAGACCGCGGCCTGGGCCGAAGGGCTCGGCGCCGCCTTCCTCGACGGCGCCGTGAAGAACGTGCCGCAGGCCGTGGGCGCCGAGGACACCCAGCTCGTCTACGCCGGGGACCGTACGGTCTTCGATACCTGCGCGCCCGTGCTGCGCGCCCTCGGCGGCGACACCGTCCACCTGGGCGAGGAGCCCGACCTCGCCGCCTTCTACGAGATGGCCGTCGGCGCCACCCTGCTCCCCGCGCTCGTGGGCTTCTTCCACGGCGCGGCGCTGATGACCGGCCGCGGCCGGACGGCGGCCTCGATGGTGCCGTTCAGTGTGAAGTGGCTGGAGATGATCGCCTCCATCCTCCCGGCGCTCGCCGACGAGATCGACCGGGGCGACTACGACCGGCCGTTCTCCTCGATCGGGGTCTTCGCCGACGGTATGGGCGACGAGACGCGCCAGGCCGAGGAGTCCGGGCTCGACACCGGCTGGCTGGAACCCCTTCAGGAGCTGATCCGCCGCGCGGTCGCCGACGGCAGGTCCGAGCAGAGCGTCTCGGCCCTGACCGAGATACTGCGCACACCGAGGGCATGACGACCGGCGCGGGCTGCGGCGGGCGGTCGCGCGGCGGTGCGTAGGGTGGCGGGATGAGCCCCGAAACCACCGCCTCCGCTTCCTCCGGGCCGGGCTCCGGGCCGGGCTCCGGCGCCGGGCGCGACTCCGGCCCGGGCGCCGTTCCGGTGGGCGTGGCGCGCTATCTCGCCGGGCTGTTCTCCCTCGACGGGCGTACCGCCGTCGTCACCGGCGGCAGTTCCGGGATCGGGCGGGCCATCGCGGAGGCGCTCGCCCGGGCCGGGGCGCGGGTCGTGATCGTGGCGCGCCGGGAGGCCGAACTGGACGCCACCGTCGCGGGGCTGACCGCCGAAGGACACCGGGCGGCCCGGGTGAGCGCCGACCTCGGCGGCCGGGCGGCGGTACGGCGCGCGGCGGACGAGGCCGCCGCCTTCTTCGGCGAGCCGGACATCCTCGTCAACGCGGCCGGGATCAACCTCCGTCCGCCGATGGGCGACATCACCGAAGAGGTCTGGGACACCACGATGGCGGTCAATCTGGTGGCGCCGTTCCTCCTGGGGCAGAGCTTCGGCCCCGGGATGGCGCGGCGGGGCCACGGCCGGATCATCCACATCACCTCGCAGCAGGCGCACCGGGCGTTCGTGCAGAGCGGCGCCTACGGGGTCTCCAAGGGCGGCCTTGAGTCGCTGGCCCGGTCGCAGGCCGAGGCGTGGTCCCCGTACGGCGTCACCGTCAACACCCTCGTCCCCGGTGTGGTGCTGACACCGCTCAACGCCCGTCTCGCCGACGATCCCGCGAAGGTCGCCGGACTCGCGGGCCGGACCATGGTCGGCCGCAACGGTCTCGCGGACGACTTCGCGGGCGCGGCGGTGTTCCTGGCGAGTGACGCTTCGGCGTACATCACCGGACAGTCGGTCTTCGTGGACGGCGGCCTCTCCGCGCACTGAAACATCCGGCACTGAAGCCCCCGGCGCTGAAGCACCGTACGACCGCGGTACCGGCGCGCGGACGTGCGAGGGCCGCGGCTCCACCCCCGAGCGGGGGAGCCGCGGCCCTCGGCGTGTCCGTGGGGACGGCCGGGTCAGAGCACCCGGACCGCGCCGGTCGCCGGGTAGCCGGACAGGTCCTGGATGACGACGCCCTTGCGGGAGTTCGCCGCGTCCAGGTACTTGCCGTCACCGATGTAGACACCGGTGTGGTACGCGTTGCCCTTGGCACCCCAGTAGAGGATGTCGCCGACCTTGAGGTTACTGGTGCCCACCTCGGTCCCGGCGCGCGACTGGTCCTGGGAGACCCGCGGCAGCTCGATGTTGACCTGGCGGAAGGCGGCCCGCACCAGGCTGGAGCAGTCCCAGGAGTTGGGTCCGGTGGCGCCGAGGACGTAGGCGTCGCCGACCTGGGCCTTGAGGAAGTTGATGACGGTAGCCACGGACCCCGAGGAGGAGGACGAGGACGACGGGGCCTTCTTGGTGGCCTTGGCCGACGCGAGGGTCGTCCGGGCGGCGTCGCGGGAGGCCCGCTCGCGGTCGGCGGCGCGCTTCTTCGCCTCGGCGCGCTTGACCTCGGCGGTGCGCAGGGCCTCCGCCTTCGCCTTCTTCGCGGCCTTGGAGGCCTTGTCGGCCGACGCGTTCTCGGTCTCCTGCAACTGCTGGTCCAGCGTGACCTGCTGGGAGTTGGCCGCGGACTTCGCGACGACATGGGAGATGGACGAGGCCGCGTCGAACGCGGGCATCTCAATGGTCTCGGTTACGGGGTCGGCGCTGGCCGGCCCGGCCGCACCGGCCACTGCGATGGTGCTGAGGACGCCACCGGCAACCCCCGCCCGGAGCGCGAGGTTGGAGGAGCTGCGCTGGCGGGGCTTCCGGTGGCTGGGTATGTGAGCGGTGTGGGGCATGGGTACACCGTTATCAGTCGTACATAGTCGCCATCAAGAAACGTGGGTTGCGCCACAGTTACGACTGGAATCCGTCAATCCGCTTCTGACGGGCCTTTATTGACGCCGTAGCGGGCAATCCGGACATTCATGATCACGGTCGTGAGCATGTGGTTTCTATAAAAAGTCCGAATTGCCGAACGCCTACCACCCGGGTATCCCGATGGCCAAGCCCCGCTTTTCGCCACCTCGCAGGCTGTGACGCACGTCACATGAGTGCGGGGTGTGGGGGTGCGTTTCCGGACACGGAGCCTCCTGATCCGGATTTACCGACAGAAGTTCGTGAACTCGCGCACGCGTGCGCGTCACCTGACGCCTCAAGGGTGTCGCGCGTCACCCACCGTATCGGAGCGGATCCCGTCCGGCGTGAGCGGGGGGTGGTCGTGAAGCGGTGGTGCGGGGTGGCGCTCTTCGGTGGATCCGGGTCGTCCGGCTGCGTTTGGGGCGCTCCCCGCACGGGTGAGGCGATGTCGCGTTGTGGCGCCTTTTATCACCCGAAGCGGCCCATCGCCAATTTGCCCGAATGGCCATCGCCTTGATAGAGGAGTCCCGCTCCGACCAGCGTAAACACCAACCGGCATCACGCCGGGTGATCCGATGGACGCACCCCGTATGAAGATCGTTCCTTTGTGCGGCGCATGATCGTCCTGCGGGTGGTGGAGATCACAAAGGCGATGCTCGACCCCGTGTCGCAGATCACAGACCGGCGGGCATAAGATGCGGGGCAGCCGGGCTTGTGAACTGCCTCACATGTGCGCGATCTTCGAGGCGGCCAGCAGCGGAACGGCCCGGCGCGGTCCACGGTCAGCGACGACTGGAAGGAGCGAGGAGGGTGAACGCGTATGTGCCCATCCTTGTACTCGGCGCCCTTGGGGCAGGGTTTGCGATCTTCTCCGTGGTCATGGCCACGTTGATCGGCCCCAAGCGGTACAACCGGGCGAAGCTCGAAGCGTACGAGTGCGGCATCGAGCCCACTCCCACGCCGGCCGGCGGCGGGCGCTTTCCGATCAAGTACTACCTGACGGCGATGCTCTTCATCATCTTCGACATCGAGATCGTCTTCCTCTATCCCTGGGCCGTCAGCTTCGACGCCCTCGGACTCTTCGGTCTCGTCGAGATGCTGCTCTTCGTGCTCACCGTCTTCGTCGCCTACGCCTATGTGTGGCGTCGCGGCGGCCTGGAATGGGACTAGGGGCTGAGGGGCACCTATGGGACTCGAAGAAAAGTTGCCGAGCGGCTTTCTGCTGACCACCGTCGAGCAGGCCGCGGGGTGGGTGCGCAAGTCGTCCGTCTTCCCGGCCACCTTCGGACTGGCCTGCTGCGCCATCGAGATGATGACGACCGGCGCGGGGCGCTACGACCTCGCGCGGTTCGGTATGGAGGTCTTCCGGGGCTCGCCCCGCCAGGCCGATCTGATGATCGTGGCGGGCCGGGTCAGCCAGAAGATGGCCCCCGTACTGCGGCAGGTCTACGACCAGATGCCCAACCCCAAGTGGGTCATCTCCATGGGCGTCTGCGCCTCGTCGGGCGGAATGTTCAACAACTACGCCATCGTGCAGGGCGTCGACCACATCGTCCCCGTGGACATCTACCTGCCCGGCTGCCCGCCGCGCCCCGAGATGCTGCTGGACGCGATCCTCAAGCTCCACCAGAAGATCCAGACCTCCAAGCTCGGGGTCAACGCTGAGGAAGCGGCCCGCGAGGCGGAGGAGGCGGCGCTGAAGGCGCTGCCGACGATTGAGATGAAGGGTCTTCTGAGGTGAGCGACGCACGTACGGCCGCCGGGCCGCAGACGACAGCGATGCCCGCACCTCTGAGCCGTGCGGGCGGAGAAGCTCAAGAGGTGACGCGGTGAGTGACGTACCCAATCCCGAGAAGGAACTGAGCGAGCAGAACCTTCCCGGACAGCGCGGCGAGCACGGCGAGGAGATCCGCGTCCAGCGCGGCATGTTCGGCGCCAACAACGGCGGTGACACCTCCGGTTACGGCGGACTGGTCCGCTCCGTACGGCTGCCGGGTCCGGCGACCCGCCCGTACGGCGGCTGGTTCGACGAGGTCGCCGACGAACTCGAAGGCGCCCTGGAGGAGCAGGGCATCGTCCCCGAGCACGCGATCGAGAAGACGATCGTCGACCGGGACGAGCTGACCTTCCACATCGCCCGGGAGCATCTCCTCGCCGTCGCCCGCACCCTGCGCGACGACCCCGCCCTGCGGTTCGAGCTGTGTACGGGGGTGAGCGGCGTCCACTACCCCGACGACAAGGGGCGTGAGCTGCACGCCGTCTACCATCTGCGGTCGCTCACCCACGGCCGGCTGATCCGGGTCGAGGTATCGGCCCCGGACGCCGATCCGCATGTCCCGTCCCTGGTCGCCGTCTATCCGACGAACGACTGGCACGAGCGCGAGACCTACGACTTCTTCGGCCTGGTCTTCGACGGTCACCCCGCCCTCGCCCGGATCATGATGCCGGACGACTGGCAGGGCTATCCGCAGCGCAAGGACTATCCGCTCGGCGGTATCCCCGTCGAGTACAAGGGCGCCCAGATCCCGGCTCCTGACCAGCGGAGGTCGTACTCGTGAGCACATCCTCACCGTCCGCGCCCGGCTCCGCCGCCGCGCGCGAGACCACCGAGGGACCCGTCTACACGGTCACCGGCGGCGACTGGGACGAGATCGTCGAGACGGCGGCCAAGGCCGACGACGAGCGGATCGTCGTCAACATGGGCCCGCAGCACCCCTCCACCCACGGGGTGCTCCGGCTGATCCTGGAGATCGACGGCGAGACCGTCACCGAGGCCCGGTGCGGAATCGGCTACCTCCATACCGGGATCGAGAAGAACCTCGAATACCGGAACTGGACGCAGGGCACCACCTTCGTGACCCGCATGGACTATCTGACGCCGTTCTTCAACGAGGCGGCGTACTGTCTGGCGGTCGAGAAGCTGCTCGGCATCGAGGACCAGATCCCGGAGCGGGCCGACGTCATCCGCGTCTTGCTGATGGAGTTGAACCGGCTCTCCTCCCATCTGGTGTGCATCGCCACCGGCGGGATGGAGCTGGGCGCCACCACGATCATGATCTACGGCTTCCGGGACCGCGAACTCATCCTGGATCTGTACGAGCTGATCACCGGGCTGCGGATGAACCACGCCTTCATCCGCCCCGGCGGACTCGCCCAGGACCTGCCGCCCGGCGCGGTCGACCAGCTCCGCGAGTTCGTCCGGACCATGAAGAAGAACCTGCCGGAGTACGACGCGCTCGCCACCGGCAACCCCATCTTCAAGGCCCGGATGCGGGACATCGGCTATCTCGACCTCACCGGCTGTATGGCGCTGGGCGCCACCGGACCGATCCTGCGCGCCGCGGGCCTCGCCCACGACCTGCGCAAGACCGACCCGTACTGCGGCTACGAGACCTACGAGTTCGACGTGCCGACCGCCGACACCTGCGACTCGTACGGCCGGTTCCTGATCCGTCTGGAGGAGATGCGCCAGTCCCTGCGGATCATCGAGCAGTGCATCGACCGGCTCGCGCCGGGGCCGGTGATGGTCGCCGACAAGAAGATCGCCTGGCCCGCCCAGCTCGCCCTCGGCCCCGACGGTCTCGGCAACTCCCTCGACCACATCAGGAAGATCATGGGCACCTCCATGGAGGCCCTGATCCACCACTTCAAGCTGGTCACCGAGGGTTTCCGGGTCCCGCCGGGACAGGTGTACGCGGCCGTCGAGTCCCCCAAGGGCGAACTCGGAGCGCATGTCGTCTCCGACGGCGGCACCCGCCCCTACCGGGTCCACTTCCGCGACCCGTCCTTCACCAACCTTCAGTCCATGGCGGCGATGTGCGAGGGCGGCCAGATCGCCGACGTCATCGTCGCCGTCGCGTCCATCGACCCCGTGATGGGAGGCGTCGACCGATGACGGCCCAGTCGTCGAACCCGGGGGTGCAGCTCGGGATGCCCCAACTCCCCGCACCCGACTACCCGGCCGAGGTCCGCACCCGGCTGGAGACGGACGCCGAGGAGATCGTCGCCCGCTATCCGGACTCCCGCTCGGCCCTGCTGCCCATGCTCCACCTGGTGCAGTCCGAGGAGGGCCATGTCACCAGGACGGGGATGCGGTTCTGCGCCGACGTCCTCGGCCTCACCACCGCCGAGGTCACCGCGGTCGCCACCTTCTACTCCATGTACCGGCGCAAGCCGTCCGGCGACTACCAGGTCGGGGTCTGCACCAACACGCTCTGCGCGGTGATGGGCGGCGACGCCATCTTCGAGACCCTCCAGGAGCACCTCGGGGTCGGCAACAACGAGACCACCGAGGACGGCGCGGTCACGCTGGAGCACATCGAGTGCAACGCGGCCTGCGACTTCGCCCCGGTGGTGATGGTCAACTGGGAGTTCTTCGACAACCAGACCCCCGAGTCCGCCAAGCGTCTCGTCGACGACCTGCGCGCCGGGCGGACCGTCGAACCCACCCGCGGCGCCCCGCTGTGCACCTTCAAGGAGACCGCCCGGATCCTCGCCGGATTCCCCGACGAGCGTCCCGGAGCCGTCGACGCGAGCGGCGGCGCCGGGCCCGCGTCCGTGATCGGACTGCGGCTCGCCAAGGGCGAGGGACTGCCGCCCAAGGTGGTCTCCCCGCGTCCCGGCCAGGACCCGTCCGCCCCCGGCCCGGCGCACCCCACCGCCGGACCGGCCACCGAGGAGGGGGAGTGATGACCGTGTCCACCGACTACGGAGACACCGGAACCGGATCCGGCGGCGACGCGCCGGAGAAGCTGCTCGCGCCCGTACTCTCCGCCTTCTGGGACGACCCCCGCTCCTGGACGCTGGAGACCTACCGGCGGCACGAGGGCTACGAGGGGTTGCGCAAGGCCCTCGCGATGGCTCCCGACGACCTCATCGCCTACGTCAAGGACTCGGGACTGCGCGGCCGCGGCGGCGCCGGCTTCCCCACCGGGATGAAGTGGCAGTTCATTCCGCAGGGCGACGGCAAGCCCCACTACCTCGTGGTCAACGCCGACGAGTCGGAGCCCGGGACCTGCAAGGACATCCCGCTCCTCTTCGCCAACCCGCACTCCCTCATCGAGGGCATGATCATCGCCTCGTACGCGATCCGCTCGAACCACGCCTTCATCTACCTCCGCGGCGAGGTCGTCCCGGTCCTGCGCCGGCTCCACGAGGCGGTACGGGAGGCGTACGAAGCGGGCTACCTCGGCAAGGACGTCCTGGGCAGCGGTCTCGACCTCGACATCACCGTGCACGCGGGCGCCGGCGCGTACATCTGCGGCGAGGAGACCGCCCTGCTGGACTCGCTGGAAGGACGGCGCGGCCAGCCCCGGCTGCGACCCCCCTTCCCCGCGGTCGCCGGTCTGTACGCGTGCCCCACTGTCGTCAATAACGTCGAGTCCATCGCCTCGGTTCCCGCGATCGTCAACCGGGGCAAGGACTGGTTCCGTTCGATGGGCACCGAGAAGTCCGCGGGCTTCACGCTCTACTCCCTCAGCGGCCATGTCGCCAACCCCGGCCAGTACGAGGCGCCGCTCGGTATCACCCTGCGCCAGCTCCTCGACATGAGCGGCGGGATGCGCCCCGGCCACCGGCTGAAGTTCTGGACCCCCGGCGGCTCCTCCACCCCGATGCTGACCGACGCCCATCTCGACGTACCCCTCGACTACGAGGGCGTCGGAGCCGCCGGTTCCATGCTGGGCACCAAGGCGCTCCAGTGCTTCGACGAGACCACCTGCGTCGTCCGCGCCGTCACCCGCTGGACCGAGTTCTACGCCCATGAGTCCTGCGGCAAGTGCACCCCCTGCCGCGAGGGCACGTACTGGCTGGTCCAGCTGATGCGCGACATCGAGAACGGCGACGGCACCGCCTCCGACCTCGACAAGCTGAACGACATCGCCGACAACATCAACGGCAAGTCCTTCTGCGCCCTCGGCGACGGCGCCGCGGCCCCGATCTTCTCGTCGCTCCAGTACTTCCGCGAGGAGTACGAGCGCCACCTCGACGGCCGAGGCTGCCCCTTCGACCCCGCCCGGTCGACCGCCTGGGCCGACCGGAACCCCACCACCACGGAGGTGAACGCATGACGGTGACCACCAGCGCTCCCTCCGGGGGCGACCAGGCACCGGTACCGCCCGAGGACCTCGTCACGCTGACCATCGACGGCTCCGAGATCAGCGTGCCCAAGGGCACCCTGGTCATCCGGGCCGCCGAACTCCTCGGGATCGAGATCCCCCGGTTCTGCGACCACCCCCTCCTCGACCCGGCCGGCGCCTGCCGCCAGTGCATCGTCGAGGTCGAGGGCCAGCGCAAGCCGATGGCGTCCTGCACCATCACCTGCACCGACGGCATGGTCGTCAAATCGCAGCTCAGCTCGCCCGTCGCCGAGAAGGCGCAGAAGGGCGTGATGGAGCTGCTGCTGATCAACCATCCGCTGGACTGCCCGGTCTGCGACAAGGGCGGCGAATGCCCGCTCCAGAACCAGGCCATGTCCCACGGCGACGCCGAATCCCGGTTCGAGGGCCGGAAGCGGACGTACGAGAAGCCGGTCGCGATCTCCACCCAGGTCCTGCTCGACCGCGAGCGGTGCGTCCTGTGCGCCCGCTGTACCCGCTTCTCCAACCAGATCGCCGGCGACCCCATGATCGAGCTGATCGAACGGGGCGCCCTCCAGCAGGTCGGCACCGGCGAGGGCGACCCCTTCGAGTCGTACTTCTCCGGCAACACCATCCAGATCTGCCCGGTCGGCGCGCTGACATCGGCCGCGTACCGCTTCCGCTCCCGCCCCTTCGACCTGGTGTCGTCGCCGAGCGTCTGCGAGCACTGCGCGGGCGGCTGCGCCACCCGGACCGACCACCGGCGCGGCAAGGTCATGCGGCGGCTCGCCGCCGACGAGCCCGAGGTCAACGAGGAGTGGATCTGCGACAAGGGGCGGTTCGGCTTCCGTTACGCCCAGCGGCCCGACCGGCTGACCAGCCCCCTGGTCCGCGGCGACGACGGTGAACTGCGGCCCGCGAGCTGGCCGGAGGCGCTGGCCGCCGCCGCCGAGGGGCTCACCGCCGCCCGCGGCCGGGCCGGGGTCCTGGCCGGCGGCCGGACGACCGTCGAGGACGCGTACGCCTACGCCAAGTTCGCCCGGGTCGCCCTCGACACCAACGACGTCGACTTCCGGGCCCGGGTCCACTCGTCCGAGGAGGCCGACTTCCTGGCCGCCCGGGTCGCGGGCCGCGGCCGGGACGTCGACGGCGGCGGAACCACCTACGCGGCCCTGGAGAAGGCGCCCGCCGTCCTCCTCGTCGGCTTCGAGTCCGAGGAGGAGGCCCCCGGGGTCTTCCTGCGGCTGCGCAAGGCCCACCGCACCCGCGGACAGCGGACCTACTCCCTGGCCACCCACGCCACCCGCGGACTGACGAAGGCGGGCGGCACACTGCTGCCCGCCGCGCCGGGCACCGAGACCGCGTGGCTGGACGCGCTCGGCGGCACCACGGGACTCGACGGCGACGGCACCAGGGCCGCCGACGACCTCCGCCGCGAAGGCGCGCTGATCGTCGTCGGCGAGCGGCTCGCGGGCGTGCCCGGCGGCCTGACCGCCGCCGTCAGGACCGCGACCGCCACCGGCGCGACGCTGGTGTGGATCCCCCGCAGGGCCGGTGAGCGGGGCGCCGTCGAGGCGGGCGCGATCCCGTCGCTGCTGCCCGGCGGCCGCCCGGCGACCGACCCGCGGGCCCGTGAGGAGACCGCCGAGGCCTGGCGCGTACGGGAACTCCCGCACGGCTACGGCCGCGACACCGGTCAGATCGTCGAGGCCGCAGCCACCGGCGAACTCGCCGCCCTCGTCGTCGGCGGGGTCGAGGTCGCGGACCTGCCCGACCCGGCGCGGGCCCGCGCGGCGCTGGACGCCGTCGGGTTCCTGGTCTCCCTGGAGCTGCGGCCCACCGAGGTCACCGCGCGCGCCGATGTCGTCCTCCCGGTCGCCGCCGTCGCCGAGAAGTCGGGCACCTTCCTCAACTGGGAGGGCCGGGCCCGGATGTTCGAGGCGGCGCTGAAGCCGGAGCAGATGACCCGGACGCTCGCCCCCGGTGACGCCCGGGTGCTGCACATGCTCGCCGACGCGATGGACGTCCACTTCGCCCTGCCGGATCTCATCGCGGTACGGCGGGAGATGGACCGGCTCGGGTCGTGGACCGGCCCGCGCGCCGGGGACCCCATGGAGACCTCCCGGCCGGTACCGAGGATCGGCGACGGCGAGGCCGTACTCGCCGGACACCGGCTCCTGCTCGACCAGGGCCTGCTCCAGCAGGGCGACGACGCGCTGGCGGGCACCCGGCACGCCGCCGTCGCCCGGCTCTCGGCGGCCACCGCCGCCGGCACCGGGGTCGAGGACGGCGACGAACTGGCCGTCACCGGACCCGCCGGGACGGTCACCCTGCCGCTCCTGGTGACCGAGATGCCCGACGGGGTGGTGTGGCTGCCGCTGAACTCCACCGGCGGCGGCGTCGCGTCCGACACCGGGGCGCTGCCGGGCCGGCCGGTCCGGATCGGTCCCGCCGCGGCGGCGTCGGACACCCCGGAGGTGCGCTCATGACCGGCCAGACGCTGAACGTCCTCGCCGCCGAGGACCTGTCGATGTTCGGCCGCGACCCCTGGTGGCTCATCCTCATCAAGGCCGTGTTCTGCTTCGCCTTCCTGATGGTGACGGTGCTGTTCTCCATCGTCTGGGAGCGCAAGGTCGTCGCCTGGATGCAGCTGCGCATCGGGCCCAACCGGCACGGACCCTGGGGCATGCTCCAGTCGCTCGCCGACGGCATCAAGCTGATGCTGAAGGAAGACGTCATCGTCAAACGGGCGGACAAGGTCGTCTACGTCCTCGCCCCGGTCATCGCCGCCATTCCGGCGTTCATGGCGATCGCGGTCATCCCCTTCGGGCCCTCGGGCAACGAGGTCTCGATCTTCGGGCAGCGGACCACGATGCAGCTGACCGACCTGCCGATCGCCATGCTGTACGTGCTGGCCATCGCGTCGGTCGGGGTCTACGGCATCGTGCTCGCCGGCTGGTCGTCCGGGTCCACGTATCCGCTGCTCGGCGGGCTCCGCTCCTGTGCGCAGATGATCTCGTACGAGATCGCGATGGGCGCGGCCTTCGCCTCCGTCTTCCTCTACTCGGGGTCGATGTCGACCTCGGCGATCGTCGACGCGCAGGCCGACCGCTGGTTCATCGTCCTGCTGCCGGTCTCCTTCATCATCTACGTCGTCACGATGGTCGGCGAGACCAACCGGGCGCCGTTCGACATGCCGGAGTCCGAGGGCGACCTCGTCGGCGGCTTCAACACCGAGTACAGCTCGATCAAGTTCGCGATGTTCATGCTGGCGGAGTACGTCAACATGGTCACCGTCTCCGCCGTGTCCGTCACCCTCTTCCTCGGCGGCTGGCGCGCCCCGTACCCGATCTCCACGTTCTGGGAGGGCGCGAACCACGGCTGGTGGCCGCTGCTCTGGTTCGTCCTCAAGGTGCAGCTGCTGCTGTTCTTCTTCATCTGGCTGCGCGGCACCCTGCCGCGGGTCCGTTACGACCAGCTGATGAAGCTGGGCTGGAAGGTCCTCATCCCGGTATCGGTGGTCTGGCTGATGCTGGTCGCCACCGTGCGGGCGCTGCGGAACGAGGAGTACGACTTCCAGCAGATCCTGCTCTATCTGGGCGGTCCGATCCTCGCGATCCTGCTGCTCACCTTTGTCGCCGACATGTTCCGCGGCGGGCGGGAACGGCGGGCCGAGGCCGAGGAGGCCGAGCGGCCACCCGTGGAGTTCGACCCGATGGCGGGCGGATATCCGGTACCGCCGCTGCCCGGCCAGACGCTGCCCCCGGTGCCGCGCAGGCGGCCGAGGCGGGAGCGGGAGCTGATTGTCAGTGGTGGCGTCAATACTGTGAGTGACGGTTCGGAAGGCGGACCCTCGCGTGACGGAAAGGAGGCCGACGGTGTCTGAGCGAGCGGAGAGTTCGCGGGACGTGCAGCGCGCTCGCGGCGCTGCGGAGTCTCCGGGAACGGGCTCGGGGGCGGGGCCGGAGTCGCAACCGGGTCCGGGAACGGGTCCGGGGACGGGCTCGGTGTCGGGGTCGGAGGACAAGCTCCTCAACCCGGTGGCCGGGTTCGGTGTGACCTTCAAGGCCATGTTCAAGAAGCGGCTGACCGAGCAGTATCCGGAGCAGCAGAAGGTCACGGCGCCGCGCTTCCACGGCCGGCACCAGCTGAACCGCCATCCGGACGGCCTGGAGAAGTGCGTCGGCTGCGAGCTGTGCGCCTGGGCCTGTCCCGCCGACGCCATCTATGTGGAGGGCGCGGACAACACGGAGGAGGAGCGGTACTCGCCCGGTGAGCGGTACGGCCGGGTGTATCAGATCAACTACGCCCGCTGCATCCTCTGCGGACTCTGCATCGAGGCCTGCCCCACCCGGGCGCTGACGATGACCAACGAGTTCGAGCTGGCCGACAGCTCCCGCGAGAACCTCATCTACACCAAGGAGCAGCTCCTCGCCGGGCTCACCGAGGGCATGGTCGAAGCGCCGCACGATCTCTTCCCCGGCACGGACGAGGGCGACTACTACCGGGGGCAGGTCACCGAGGCCGCGCCCGGCACGGTCCGTCAGATCGCCGTCTCCAAGGGGGAGAAGGGCGAGGAGGTGGACGCATGACCGGCCCGCAGCCGACCGGGCTCGACCCCGCCGGTCTCGCCGCCCTGGCCGCGAGCACCACATCGACGGGTGAGGCGGTCCAGTTCTGGATCCTCGGCACCGTCGCGGTGATCGGAGCGCTCTGCACGATCCTGATGCGGCGGGCCGTGCACAGCGCGCTCTGCCTCGCCGGGACCATGATCATCCTCGCGGTGTTCTACCTGGCCAACGGCGCGTACTTCCTGGGCGTCGTCCAGATCGTGGTCTACACCGGTGCGATCATGATGCTGTTCCTCTTCGTGGTGATGCTCGTCGGTGTCACCGCCGCCGACTCCCTCAAGGAGACCCTGAAGGGGCAGCGCTGGCTCGCCGCCGCCTGCGGACTCGGCTTCGGCACCCTGCTGATCGCCGGGATCGGCAACGCCTCCCTGGAGACGTTCAACGGCCTGGGCGCAGCCAACAGCGCCCGCGGCGGCAATGTGGAGGGCCTGGCGGCCCTCATCTTCACCAAGTACGTCTTCGCCTTCGAGATCACCGGCGCCCTGCTGATCACCGCGGCCGTGGGCGCGATGGTGCTCACGCACCGCGAGCGCATCGAGCGCGCCAAGACGCAGCGCGAGCTGTCGGAGGAGCGGGTGCGCGAGAACAAGCATCTGCCGCCGCTGCCCGCCCCCGGTGTCTACGCCCGGCACAACGCGGTGGACATCGCCGCGCTGCTGCCCGACGGCACCCCGTCCGAGCTGTCCGTCAGCGGCACCCTGCGCGAGCGCGGCCAGATCCGCGACGTCTCCACACAGGCGCTGGAGGACCTCAAGGCGCTGGAGCAGCGCTCCGAGGAGCGGCTCGGCCGTGAGCCCGGGAATGTCGCGACCGCCGGACGCGCGGACACGGCCGACGCCGAGGGCGGGACCGGACGCGATCAGGACCGGGACGAAGAGGAGGCCAGTCGGTGAATCCGGTCAACTACCTCTATCTCGCCGCCCTGCTGTTCACCATCGGCGCGGCCGGGGTCCTCATCAGGCGGAACGCCATCGTGGTGTTCATGTGCATCGAGCTGATGCTCAACGCCTGCAATCTCGCGCTGGTCGCGTTCTCCCGGATGCACGGCAATCTCGACGGCCAGATCATCGCGTTCTTCACGATGGTCGTCGCCGCCGCCGAGGTCGTGGTCGGGCTCGCGATCATCGTGTCGCTGTTCCGTTCCCGCCACTCGGCCTCGGTCGACGACGCCAGCCTGATGAAGCTGTGAGGGGCTGAATCGTGGAGAACCTGATTGCGCTGCTCATCGCGGCGCCCCTGCTGGGAGCGGCGGTCCTGCTCTGCGGCGGCCGGCGGCTGGACCGGACCGGACACTGGATCGGTACGGGCCTGTCGGCCGCGTCCTTCGCCGTCGGCGCGGTCCTCTTCGCCGACATGGTGGGCAAGCCCGCGGACGAGCGGCTGCTCCACCAGAAGCTCTTCAGCTGGATCCCCGTGGAGGGCTTCCAGGCGGACGTCGCCTTCCAGCTCGACCAGCTGTCGATGACGTTCGTCCTGCTGATCACCGGTGTGGGCACCCTGATCCATGTCTACTCCATCGGTTATATGGAGCACGACGAGCGCCGCCGCCGCTTCTTCGGCTATCTGAACCTGTTCCTCGCGGCGATGCTGCTGCTGGTGCTCGCCGACAACTACCTGCTGCTGTACTTCGGCTGGGAGGGCGTCGGCCTCGCCTCGTACCTCCTGATCGGCTTCTGGCAGCACAAGCCCAGCGCCGCCACCGCCGCCAAGAAGGCGTTCCTGGTCAACCGGGTCGGTGACATCGGCCTCTCCATCGCGATCATGCTGATGTTCACCACCTTCGGCACCTTCGCCTTCACCCCGGTGCTGGCGTCGGCGGACGAGGCGAGTTCGGCGACCCTGACGGGTATCGGTCTGATGCTGCTGCTGGCCGCCTGCGGCAAGTCGGCGCAGGTGCCGCTGCAGTCGTGGCTCGGGGACGCGATGGAGGGCCCGACGCCCGTCTCGGCCCTGATCCACGCGGCCACGATGGTGACCGCCGGGGTCTATCTGATCGTCCGCTCCGGCACGATCTTCAACGCCTCGCCGGACGCCCAGTTGGTCGTCGTGATCGTCGGCGCCGTCACGCTGCTGTTCGGTGCGATCGTCGGTTGCGCCAAGGACGACATCAAGAAGGCCCTCGCCGGGTCCACGATGTCGCAGATCGGCTATATGATCCTCGCCGCCGGACTGGGCCCGATCGGCTATGTCTTCGCCATCATGCACCTGGTGACGCACGGCTTCTTCAAGGCCGGGCTGTTCCTCGGCGCCGGCTCCGTCATGCACGGCATGAACGACGAGGTCGACATGCGCAAGTACGGCGGGCTGCGCAAGTACATGCCCGTCACCTTCGTCACCTTCGGCCTCGGCTATCTCGCCATCATCGGCTTCCCCGGCCTGTCCGGCTTCTTCTCCAAGGACATGATCATCGAGGCCGCCTTCGCCAAGGGCGGCACCGAGGGCTGGATCCTCGGCGGGGTCACCCTGCTGGGCGCCGCGATCACCGCGTTCTACATGACCCGGGTGATGCTGCTGACCTTCTTCGGCGAGAAGCGCTGGCAGCCCGACGAGAAGGGCGAGCTGCCGCATCCGCACGAGTCCCCGAAGACCATGACGATCCCCATGATCGTGCTCGCCTTCGGCTCGGTCTTCGCGGGCGGGTTCTTCGGCATCGGCGACCGCTTCCTGCACTGGCTCGCCCCGGTCACCGGCGAGAGCCACGGCAATCCGCCGGTCAGCGCGCTCACCGTCACCACGTCCACCGTCGTCGTGATGGTGGTCGGTGTCGCCATCGCCTGGTGGATGTACGGACGGCGGCCCGTGCCGGTCACCGCGCCGCGCGGCTCCCTGCTCACCCGGGCCGCCCGCCGCGACCTCCTCCAGGACGACTTCAACCATGTGGTCCTGGTCCGCGGCGGCGAGCACCTCACCCGCTCCCTCGTCTACGTCGACCACACGCTGGTGGACGGCGTGGTCAACGGCACGGCGGCGACGGTCGGCGGACTCTCCGGCCGGATGCGCAAGCTCCAGAACGGCTACGTCCGCTCGTACGCCGTCTCGATGTTCGGAGGTACGGCGGTGCTGATCGCCGCGACCCTGCTGATGAGGGCGGTGTAACTGCGATGTCCTTCCCGCTCCTTACGGCGACGGCGCTGGTCCCGGCAGTCGGGGCGATCGTCACCGCGGCGGTGCCCGCCGCGCGCAAGGAGGCAGCCAAAGCACTGGCGCTGCTGTTCTCCCTCGCCACGCTGGTCCTGGCGGCCGTCGTGCTCGTCCGGTTCGAACCGGACGGCGCGCGCTACCAGCTCACCGAGTCCCACGCGTGGATCGCCGACTTCGGCGTCCGGTACGAACTGGGCGTCGACGGCATCGGCGCCGCCATGGTCGGGCTCACCGCCCTGCTGGTGCCGTTCGTCGTCCTGGCCGGCTGGAACGACGCCGACCCCCAGGGCAAGGGGAACTCCCGCTGGCGGCCCACCCAGGGGTTCTTCGCGCTGATCCTGATGGTCGAGGCGATGGTGGTCCTCTCCTTCATGGCCACCGACGTCTTCCTCTTCTACATCCTCTTCGAGGCCATGCTCATCCCGATGTACTTCCTCATCGGGGGTTTCGGGGACCGGGCGCACCAGGGCACCGACGAGAACGCGGCGGCCCAGCGGTCGTACGCGGCGGTCAAGTTCCTGCTGTACAACCTGGTCGGCGGGCTGATCATGCTGGCCGCCGTGATCGGCCTCTATGTCGTCGCCGGAAGCTTCTCGCTCACCGAGATCGCCGCGGCACGGGCCAGCGGTGAGCTGGACATGGCCACCAACACCGAGCGGCTGCTCTTCCTCGGCTTCTTCTTCGCCTTCGCGATCAAGGCGCCGCTGTGGCCGCTGCACACCTGGCTGCCCAACGCGATGGGCGAGGCCACCGCGCCGGTCGCCGTACTGATCACCGCGGTGGTCGACAAGGTCGGCACCTTCGCGATGCTCCGCTTCTGCCTCCAGCTCTTCCCCGAGGCATCGCAGTGGGCCACCCCGGTGATCATCGTGCTGGCGCTGGTCAGCATCGTCTACGGGGCGCTGCTCGCGGTCGGCCAGCGCGACATCAAACGGCTGGTGGCCTATGCCTCCATCTCGCACTTCGGCTTTATCGTCCTGGGCATCTTCGCGATGACCTCCCAGGGCCAGTCGGGCGCCACGCTCTACATGGTCAACCACGGGATCTCGACGGCCGCGCTGATGCTGGTCGCCGGATTCCTGATCTCCAGGCGCGGCTCCCGGCTCATCGCGGACTACGGAGGAGTGCAGAAGGTGGCGCCGGTACTCGCCGGCACCTTCCTGATCGGCGGTCTCGCGACCCTGTCACTGCCGGGGCTCGCGCCGTTCGTCTCCGAGTTCCTCGTCCTGGTGGGCACCTTCGCCCGCTACCCGGTCGCCGGGATCATCGCGACCTCCGGCATCGTGCTGGCCGCGCTCTACGTCCTCGTCCTCTATCAGCGGACGATGACAGGACCGGTCAAGGAGGAGGTCAAGAACATGCCGGACCTCCGGCCGCGTGAACTGGCGGTGATCACCCCGCTGATCGCCCTGCTGCTCCTCCTCGGGGTCTACCCCAAGCCGCTGACGGAGATCGTCGATCCGGCGGTGGAGCACACCTTGTCCGATGTACAGAAGAAGGACCCCCGGCCGGAGGTGGAGGCCAAATGAGCCCGACAGCTGTCCACACCCTGTGGACGACGGCGGCCGAGCCGGTCGACAAGATCAACGCACCGGATATCGAATACGGCCAGCTGGCCCCGGTCCTCATCGTCGTCGGCGCGGCGGTCGTGGGCCTCCTGCTGGAGGCGTTCCTGCCGCGCAAGTCGCGGTACTACGCCCAGGTGGCCCTGGCGACGGTGGCGCTCGTCGCCGCCTTCGCCGCCGTCGTCGGCCTCGCCGAGGGCGGCTACGGCACCTCGAAGGTGAACATCGCCGCGATGGGCGCGATCGCCATCGACGGCCCGACGCTCTTCCTCCAGGGCACCATCCTGCTGGTCTCCCTGGTCGCGGTCTTCACCTTCGCCGAGCGCAGACTCGACCCCGAGACCCATGGCGGCGCCGTGGACCCCTTCGTCGCGCAGGCGGCGGCGGTGCCCGGCAGCGACGCCGAGAAGGCCGCGGTCCGGGCCGGGTTCACCACCACCGAGGTCTATCCGCTGGCCCTGTTCGCGGTCGCGGGCCTGCTGGTCTTCCCGGCCGCCAACGATCTGCTGACGCTCTTCATCGCGCTGGAGGTCTTCTCCCTCCCGCTCTATCTGCTCTGCGCGCTGGCCCGCCGCAAGCGGCTCATGTCGCAGGAAGCGGCCGTCAAGTACTTCCTGCTCGGGGCGTTCTCGTCGGCGTTCCTGCTCTTCGGGATCGCCCTGCTCTACGGGTACGCGGGCTCCGTCTCGTACGCCCGGATCGCGGATGTCGTGGACGGGTCGATCGCCACCATCGACCCGGCGCTCGCCGACACCATGGGCAATGACGCGCTGCTGCTCATCGGCTCGGCGCTGATCCTCATGGGCCTGCTGTTCAAGGTCGGCGCCGTCCCGTTCCATATGTGGACCCCGGACGTCTACCAGGGCGCCCCGACCCCCATCACCGGCTTCATGGCGGCGGCGACGAAGGTGGCCGCGTTCGGCGCCCTGCTGCGCCTGATGTACGTGGTGCTGCCGGGCCTCAAGTGGGACTGGCGGCCGCTGCTGTGGGGTGTGGCGATCCTGACCATGCTGGCGGGCGCGATCATCGCCATCACCCAGACCGATATCAAGCGGCTGCTGGCGTACTCCTCGATCGCCCACGCCGGATTCATCATGGCCGGTGTGGTCGCGGTGTCCCCGGACGGCGTCTCGTCCGTCCTCTTCTATCTGGGCGCCTACTCGTTCGTGACGCTGGGCGCGTTCGCCGTCGTCACCCTGGTCCGCGACGCGGGCGGCGAGGCCACACACCTCTCCCAGTGGGCCGGTCTGGGCCGCCGCTCCCCCCTGGTGGCCGCGGTCTTCGCGCTCTTCCTGCTCGCCTTCGCCGGAATCCCCCTCACCTCGGGATTCTCCGGCAAGTTCGCCGTCTTCAAGGCGGCGGCCGAGAGCGGGGCCGGGGCGCTGGTGGTGGTCGGTGTGATCTCCTCCGCGATCGCGGCGTTCTTCTACATCCGGGTGATCGTGCTGATGTTCTTCAGCGAGCCCAAGCCGGACGGCCCCACGGTCGCGGTCCCCTCGGGTCTGACGGTCGGCGCGATCGGCGTGGGTGTGGCGGTCACCGTGGTCCTGGGGGTGGCCCCCCAGTACTTCCTCGACCTGGCCGGCCAGGCGGGCGTCTTCGTCCGCTGACCCCGACCTGCCCGACCGGCCCGACGCGTTACGCACCGGGGCCCGGCCTCCCTGACGGGG